>NZ_JBFTNT010000003.1:0-77291 GCF_056397585.1 Pedobacter sp. 05L430
CATTAAAGGTTATCAGATTATCCTTGCCCATCCAGAACGATATTTGTTCTTTCACAAACAGTTCGATTACTACAAACGAATTAAAGAAATGGGCGTTGAATTGCAGATTAATGCACTATCCTTAACAGAACATTATGGAAAACATGTAAAATCAATTGCGGAAAAATTAATTGAAAAAGACATGATTGATTTTATTGGAACAGATATCCACCACATTAGGCACCTGGAAGGTTTAAAAAGAGTTCCATTAACAAAGCATTTCGAACGTTTGCTACACAGTGGGTTACTAAAGAATACTACCTTGCATTCTCATGGCCAGTAAGCACTTGCCAGGCCGTTAAGAATACAATCTTTAAATCCAAAAGAAAGGACCAGTTTTCTAAGTACCAGATATCGGCTTCAACCCTTGCAGCCATAGAATCGTCGATCCTTGTTTCACCCCTGAATCCTTTAACCTGCGCCCAGCCGGTAATGCCCGGCAACAAAAAATGTCTGACCATGAATTGGTCTATAATGGCGGAATATTCGGCAGTATGCTGCAACATATGAGGCCTTGGCCCTACCACAGACATCTCTCCCATCAATACATTAAAAAACTGGGGCAACTCATCAATGCTGTTCTTACGCATAAACGCACCAATTTTAGTAATCCGGTCATCGTCTTTAGTTGCTTGCTTRCAATCTGCATCCGAATTCACTTTCATGCTTCTGAATTTGAGACAATAAAAGGGCTGGTTGTCTTTTCCTGATCGCAGCTGCTTAAAAAAAACAGGTCCTTTTGATTCCAGCTTGATCAAAATTGCCATAAGTGGCAGCATCCAGCTCATCACAAAAACAATGATCATAAGCGAAAACACCACATCAAAGATCCGTTTAACGACCTGGTTAATCATGATCTCCAAAGGCTCCATCCGCTGACTCAATATGGGTATATGCCCATACACCTGCACTTTAACATTCTTTTTAAAATAGTGTTTTATGTCGGGTACAAGTTTAAAACGGATCATCTCCTTATCTGCCTCCCGCATCAGGGTATTTATCTTATCCAATGAACTATCGGGTAATGCGCAAAAGATCTCCCGAATACTGCTCCCCTTAACGTAATCGATGCAGTCGCTTACCTTACCCAAAATATTAAAGCCCTCATCATCATCCGCAATATCATCGTCAAAAAAACCAACCACCTTATAACCCAGATGCGTATCAAACTCCATATGTTTTTTAAGCGCCAAACCCAATGGGCCTGCTCCTACAATAACCACCTTCTTGTAATTGATTAAACTTTCTCTCCTGGAACGACGAAACAGCAAAAACACAATCTTTCCGACAAGGAATAGGCCCGAAAACACCACAAAAGTAAACGACAGTAATTGATAAGATTGGTTTAGGTCTTTTATGGTATAGATCAGAATGCCCATGAAGGCTGCAAACAAAAGCAAGGACCCTAAAGCCTGCTTAATGGTTGGAATGGCATCCTTAACAAAAATATCGCTATACAAGCGGGTGAGCTGTGTTACATTAAACCATACAAAATTGATGAGGAGGACATTCAGTAAATTGATATGCTGAAGATCTGTAAAGCTAACGCTTTGATAGGTCATCACATAACCAATATAACCCGCCAGGTTGATCAGAAACAAATCAATCAATATACTTATTACTTTATAATAAGTCCGGTACTGTTCATTCATATATAAGTGCAAACTTAGTCATAAATTTAGATTATGATTTAAATATGCTAAATTTGACGATTCATCTATCAGACTTGAAACAATTTTTAACAGGTTCATACAACCGTATAAAAGACACCAATATCTTATCGAATTTTGCGAATCTGAGTAGCATTCAGCTTTCGAATATACTGTTGTTAATTATTATCTTTCCGATCATTACCCATAAAATTGGTATCGAGGCCTTTGGTTTTGTAATGCTTGCCAATTCATTTTCTTCATTAGCCGGAATCATTGTCAATTATGGCACAAATCAAACAGGAATAAGGGACATCGCAGGAAATCTTAAAGACCCTGAAAAACTAAGAGCGGTATTCTACAATACCTTATGGATAAGATTATTATTCTTTATTGCATATATCCTGGTTGTTTATGTAATGCAATGGTTCAACATTAAGTATTATTTATTTATACTTTACGCCATTCCATTGGTACTCTCAGAGGTACTGAATCCTCTCTTTTTCTTCATAGGAATTGAAAAATTAAAGTTTTACAACATTTCAAATCTAGCTTCAAAAGTATTGTCTATTATTTTGCTCATCTTCTTTATAAAAGATGCCCGGGATGCGGAATGGGTAAATTTTATTATGGGAATGGCCACGGTGGTTACTTTTTCATACCTCCTGCTCAATGCAATCCCGAAGTTTAGGCTCTCCTTTCAACTTCCGGTAAAGGCTGATATCTGGAGAATTACCCGAGACAACTTTTACCTGACAATAAATAACATCTCTACCAACCTGCAACAATCCATTATCATTTTTGCCCTTGCTAAATGGGGCAATGCCTCCTGGCTTGGAGCATATACACTTTGCGATAAAGTAGTCGGCTCTTCCAGGATTCTGCTCATTACCGTATCTAATGCCGTTTATCCAAAATCTGCCCAGCTATATAAGGAAAGTACCAGATTATGGAAAGTATACCGACAACGGATGCAATTCATTCTCGCAGGGATTTTCTTTGTCGGGTCTGTTCTTCTCTTTTTCTTTGCGGGTTTTGCTGTTCGGGTTCTTTCAGGAGAGGAAAATGAAACATCCATTATCTATTTAAGGACAATGGCATTATTCCCTGCTATTTCTGCTTTAAACGTATTAAATGTACTAGATCAACTGCTCAAAAATAATAGTGTTTACATTTTCAGGATCGCAATGATCATGTTTGCATTTTCTGTGGCTCTTGCATTCCTGTTCTTACATTATGCCAATTATAAATGGTTTGGTTCATTTACAGTAATTATTGAACTTTGCGCCTTATTTATGTATCAATATGTGGTAAAGAAACCCGCCATCCAAAATGTCTAAACCTGTAGCCCTGATCCTGCTCAACTGGAATACTCCGGAGTACACCACTGATTGCATAAAATCTGTACTTGAATATTGCAACCCTGATCATTTTGACATCATTGTAACTGATAACGGATCTACAGATGGTTCTCTGGAACTTTTGCAAAGTCAATTTCCCGAGCTCGTTTATCTCGACAATAAAGAAAATCTGGGTTTTGCAGAAGGAAACAACCGTGCAATTGATTACAGCATCAGTAAGGGCTATACCTACTCATTGATCATGAATACGGATACGCTGGTTGATAGCGACATCATCAGCAAAATGCTGCAGCACATGCAAAACCATCCCCAAGCTGCTGCGGTTCAGCCTGCCATTTATTGGATGCACGACAGAAACAAGATCTGGAACGGGGATTCGTATGTAAACTTTGTACTTGGGTTTACCTATAACAAAAAGAATACTTCTGAATCATCAGATGAACAGGATTATAAAAAGGTAGAATGGGTTACGGGCTGTTGTTGCCTGATAAGAAACGAGGTATTAAAGCAAACCGGAGGCTTTAACAAGGAGTTCTTTTTATATTATGAAGATGTGGAACTCTCTTTCCGGCTCCGCGCACAAGGGTATGAACTGCATTACCTTCCTTCCTGCAAAATGTACCATGAGGCCGGCGCTTCCGGAAAAGAGAAGGAAACCAATGAGGGCACTTTAAGTCCTGTTATTCACTACTATGTAAATAGAAACAAGATCTGGTTTTTGCGTGGATATGGCAAGCCATTATTCTATCCCCTGGTATTTTTGTACAATGCCCCCTACTACCTTGCCTTATATTCTTATTTTAAGCTAAAGGGAAGAAATAAAAAAGCGGAATATTTATTTAAAGGATTGAAAGATGGATTTTTCACTCCGAAAAACTTAATTTGGCCATCGAAACCATAAATTCAACAAAGAGCTAACTATGTTTATTTTTCCCCTGATCTTTATTTGTTCTTTTATAATGGCAGTAAGAGAGATCTTAAGGGGAAATGCCAGCGGCTTGCTGCTGTTCATGATCTTCGGGCTCTCGATCTACACCACCACCATGTCGGTTACGTTTATGCTGGGACTAAAAAGCATCATTCCAACCATGCAATTTTTTAAAGAGGCCTTGATATTTGGTGTGCTCCTTTTAAATCTGGCTAACTTAAAATATCGACCCCGGTTTCACCTGATCGATTATACCATAATGGCCTTCTTGCTGTACCTGATCCTGTATGCATTGCTGCCGATAGGTGAACAGGGGCTGTTCGACCGACTGATTGCGCTTAAAAGTACGGCCTTTTATATTATGGTATACTTTGTTGGGCGTACCATCGATGCAAAAGAGGTCTACATCAATAAATATTTTAATTACCTGGTGCTGCTCACCATCGCAGCCGGAGCTGTGCTGGTAGTAGAGCTCCTGATGTACCAGCAGTTACAATTGCGCACCGGCTATGCCGAATACAATTATTATTTTTTTAACGCTGAGCCTAGCGGACAGTACGGAATCAGTACAACTTTTGATTCTGACAGTGGCTACAGGCGTTTCGCCAGCTTTTTCACCAACCCGCTTGAGCTTGCGGCGGCTTCCATAATTTCGTTGGCTGTTATAGCTGGCCTATACACTACTGACAACAATAAATTTAGAATCAATACCGTAGGAATGCTGGGATTAGGCGCTTCCTTTTTAGCCATACTTTTCGCCTTATCAAGGGCACCATTGGCCAGTTATTTCGTGGTAACTTATGTATACGCATTGCTCACCAAAAGAAAAGCAATAACCCACATTATTCACCTTGGCTTTTGTGCAGTGGCAATTTATGTGGCTTATTTATTCTGGCAATTTGAACAAAATCATGAGGGTATCATTCAAATTCTGGTTAACACCATTGATTTTAGTGACCCTTCCAGTATCGRACACCTTCAGCAATGGGTAGAAGGTGTATTGGCAATAATCAACAACCCAATGGGGCTTGGTTTAGGATCATCCGGAAGGGTGGCGGGAACCTTGGGGGAAAACGTAGGTGGCGAAAATCAATACATCATTATTGGCGTACAGGCCGGCATTATTGCTTTATTGTTATACCTGTGCATATATGTGATGGTGATCAGAACGGGTATAAAATGGTTGCCTAAACTGAAAGGTAAAGAAAGACAGGTGTGCTTAACCGTGTTGCTGATCAAAATCGGTTTCATCATTCCATCACTGACCTCGGAATTTGAAGGTTCTGCATACATTTCTTACATTAACTGGTTCTTAACCGGTTTACTGATCAATATGATTATGAAACCAATGATAACCCAAACTCAACCTACTGATGATCATTGAGAAGTTAATAAGAACATTAAAAGGAGACGCTAACTATAAATGGGAAAGCCCTTATTCTACGAGAGACTTATTCAATGTGAGTTTTCACAGATTTGTACAGGTAGTTAGAGGGTTATTCCTTAAACCTTTTCTAAGGAAATCGTCGGGCCTGATCTTTATTGGCAGTAACGTAAAAGTACGCCACGCTTATCAGCTTACCGCTGGAAAAAACCTGATTCTTGAGGATGGGGTGAGTATTAATGCCTTATCTGAACAGGGCATTACACTGGGCGATCATGTTTCTATTGCACGCAATTCCATTTTGTTTTGCACCGGAATTATTGCCCAAAAAGGCACCGGTATTACGATTGGCGATAGAACCGGCATAAGTGCCCGTGCTTATTTTGYCGGGCAGGGAGGCATTACCATTGGCAATGATGTGATCATGGGACCAAATGTGCAGGTTTTTTCTGAAAACCATGCTTTTGCCGACCCTAACCTGACGATAAAGGAACAAGGTGTAATTAAAGATCCGGTAGTGATTGGAAACAATTGCTGGATAGGTGGTGGGGCCACCATTCTGGCCGGTGTACATATTGGCGATGGTTGTGTAATAGCGGCAGGGAGTGTGGTTACCAAATCTGTAGCGGCAAATTCCATTGTGGCAGGCGTACCGGCTAAGGTTATTAAAAGCAGAGTGTAACATGCCGAAACCATTGATTATAGGAGTAGATGTCCGCGACTTAAGATTAGCCAGAACAGGTACCCGTACCTATCTGGAAGAATTGGTTAAGGAGTTTAAAAAAATGAATGGCAATGGGGTTCAGTTTCATTTTCTGGACACTGATTTTCCGGTTTATACTGGGAATAAAAAGATATTCAAACTTATTGAACATGCCCGGTATCAGCTCTGGAAGCAATTGATCTTACCCATAAAAGCGTTTTCAAAAAACTGCAATGTTATCTTCTGCACCGACAACTTTGTGCCGCTGATCCATTTGGGTTACAAGACCATACCTGTTTTTCATGATGCTTTCTTTTTTGAAAACCCTGAGAATTACGGACGCCTCTGGCTTTGGCTCTATAAAAGAACAGCCATTCCTGCTGCTAAACGTTCTCCTTTTATAGTTACACCAACAAAATACGCCAAAGATCAGATCGCTCGTTATACCGGCATTGCGGAAAAAAAACTGGTCGTAATTTACGAGGGGCCAAAGTTTCTTGAAGATCATGGCTCCAGATCAAACACCAATAGTATTCCTCTTGACTCCTCTTATCTGCTGCATGTGGGCACCCTATTTAAAAGAAAAAACATTCCTGCCCTGATCAATGCCTTTAAACAGATCAAAGCATCGGGCTATCCGAAGCTGAAGCTAGTACTGGCTGGTTCCTTTCCGGCAAATAGTCAGGAAAGTGATCACAGTTTAATTATAGATACCATTGAAAATTCCGGACTCAGGGACCAGGTGGTGCTTACGGGCTATTTGTCGGACGGGGAATTGGCCTTGCTTTATAAAAATGCTTTAATGTATGTTTTCCCTTCCACAAATGAAGGCTTTGGGATTCCGATACTGGAGGCTTTTAAATATAATTTACCCGTGCTTGTAGCCAACAACACCAGCCTTCCCGAGGTGGGTGGCGATGCGGTGCTTCAATTTAATCCCTTTGATATCGCCGATATGTCGTTGAAGATAAAATCTGTATTAGATGATGAGCATCTCCGCAAGCAAATGGCGGACAAAGGACGGCAGCGTTTGGCCGGCTTCTCCTGGGAAAAGGCAGCTTTAGAATTGATCGAAGTATTTAGGAAGGTCGTTTAACAAAGTTTTTGTCCACAATGCAGCACCCATAGCATTTAAATGTGAAGTGTCGTGAAAAAGCTCGCATTTACCCCTAAATTCTGCACTGCTTCCATAATCAAGATAATTAACATTCATTTTCGTCAGCAACTGGAGGAGCTTTTCTCTATACACCTCTTTCTTATTGCTATCATACTCCATTAGGGGCGTAGTGGTAATCAATAGCTTCACTTGTTTTGACTGGATAAAACTGATCAGTTTTATCAGGTAATCGATCTTATTTTTATCAAAAGCAATTTTCCCCCTATCTGCTTCTTCACGGTTGACAGTTCCTGCACACATGTCTCCTTCTACCGGATCATAACCCAGGCTCTCCATGCTTTTACCAAAGGAATGACCATAGGTATTTAATAAGATATAACCCAGAGTGGAATTGTACCTGTACAAATGGGATTTGGCTTTTAATGCTGCTCTATCCGGAATTAAGGAAATGGTAGAATCAATTACGGGATTAACATGATAATAAGGCAACAAGATCGCCAGCCTTTCATAATCCGTAGGATCATAACGCAATTCATTGTAATCTAAATTCAGGATAATGAGTTCAGGTTGATATCGGGATAAAACGCTCTTCACTAATGGATAGGTATACAAAAGGCTTTGCCCCTGGTTCCCAAAATTAAAAACAGATTTCGACAATGTTTTTGCCATTAATGGTGCATCAAAATGCTGTGCGGCATGAGAGTTGCCAAAAATAAGAACCTGCTCTTTACCGTCCTTTATGGCATGTGAAGTGGTAAAATATTTCCCGCTGCGTTGTTTATTGAACAAATACTTTAGCACCAGTCCTCCCGCTAAATCAGCAACTATTAAAGCAAGGGCTAAAACCAATAACTTAACTAAAAGTGTTTTTACTTTTTTGCTCATCTCCCTTTATTTAGAACTGGAAATAGATAAACTGCCCCTCACTAAATACACCAAACAGCATAATGATCATAGCGACAAGGGTATAATAACAATACCTGGCCACCAAAGTATTTGGCAGTAATTTATATAAATGGGGCTTGTATTCTGTTATAAATTCGAAAAACATTAATGCCATGATGGCCACACAGGCATAATAGAAATGATCTTTAGGGTTGCCGGGATAGAATGGCCCTTCAAATCTGATGATCTTACCCAATATTGAAACGGCATCGGTGATATTGGATGCACGGAAGAATACCCAGGTAATACAAATCAAAGAGAAGGTAAATATGGTTTTGAGTGCTGTTTTGATCAGGTTATCTCTTTTTGATGATTTAGGGATCATGGATTCGATAATCAGCAATACCCCATTCAATGCACCCCATACCACATAGGTCCAGTTGGCACCATGCCATAGCCCGCTTATTAAAAATACGATTAACAGGTTGCGGTATACCAAAACCTTACTTTTAACCTTGCTCCCGCCCAATGGGATATACACATAGTCTTTAAACCAGGTGGATAAGGAGATGTGCCACCTGCGCCAGAATTGTGAAACAGAGGTAGCCAAATAGGGCCTGTTGAAATTCTTCATTAGATCAAAACCCATCACCCGCGCCGCGCCAATAGCGATATCGGAGTAGGCGGAAAAATCACAATAGATCTGAAAGGCAAAAAAAACGGTAGCACATGCCAGCGACTGGCCCGATTGGGTAGCCGAGTTGTTATAAATGGTATCTACATAAATCCCAATTCTATCGGCAATGACCAGCTTTTTTAAGAACCCGATCAGCATTTGCTTTAATCCTGAGCTCACTCTTTCTAAACTAAATTCATGCTTTTCATGAAACTGGTGCAGCAGATTCTGTGGCCTTTCTATCGGCCCTGCCACCAATTGAGGGTAAAACATGACAAACAAGGCATAGATCCCAAAGTTTCTTTCGGCTTTCTGATTGCCGCGGTAAACCTCGATGGTATAGCTCATTGCCTGAAAGGTATGAAAGGAAAGGCCGATGGGTAATAAAATGGCTAAATAAGGGAATACCGAACCAATGTTCTCATTTATAAAATTGTAATACTTAAACACACACAATACACTGATATTGGCGATCAGGCTGACGATCAGGAATACTTTTCTTCTGTGCCCTGAGCTATTTTCGATGTATATTCCTGCAAAATAATCGATTACGATTGTGAAGCCGAGTATCAATATATATATCGGCACAAAGGCCATATAAAAATAACAGCTGGATAGCAAAAGCAGCATCCAGCGGAATTTATGGGGCAGTAAGTAAAATAACGTGGTTACAGTTATAAAGAAGAATATGAACTGGACAGAATTAAATAACATAGGCTTTTCTGCTATTTATTTAAAAACACTTCTACATGCTCGTCGGCTACATTCTCCCAATTAAAAACACTTAATGCACGCTCCTGAGCTCTTTTAGCTAATGTCAGCATTTCGGAATAATTATCTTCGCAATAATTGATTTGTTCCGTTAAAGACAGGATATTTCCTTTTTTAAACATCCTTACGGTATCCTGTACGGCGTATTCATTTTCTTCAATATCGCTTACAATCATCGGGACATTTAAACCCATTACGCTCAGCACAACGGGGGATAAGCCCTCTACATCTGAAGGCTGGATATAGCAATAGGCATTTCTGATGAGCGTATTTACCTCGTCGCCATATACAAACCCGGGGAACAAGACTTTTTCATTTCCCATATCCATGATTTGCTGTTCATAAGGAGAAGGATTTGGCGATCCACCGATAAGGACCAGTTTCTTCTTAGAATTAGAATTTTTAAATGCCGGAATTAAATAATGCAGGCCTTTGTCAGGAATAAACCGACCTATAAAAAGATAATACTCCTGTTTTTCGAGGTTATTCTTTGTTAATATTTCAGGCACATCTACCCATGGCGCCACTTCGCTCCCAAAAGGGATGAAAGTGTATTCCTTTTTAAACCTCTCTTCAAATAGTTTTTTGGCAATCACATTGTCGAAGATCACCTCATTAGGCAGGTGAGCGGTTAAGTATGCCGAAAGCTTAAGGTACAGCTTGCCATACCAGGGCCATTTGTCACGCTTCCAGTCTACCCCATCCTGACTGATAAATACCTTTTTCCCAAAAATACGTAATGGCAATGCCCAGATACTGTTCCCCCCGTTTTGGATGTGAACGATATCTGCAGTATTGTTTACAATAATATCCCAGGTACATTTAAAGGAATGCAGTAAAGTATCAAACCCTGTTCTTGCAGTTGTTTTGAAGGTTTTTATTTTTACACCCTCGTATTCTTTAACATCTACAAAAACATCAGGGTATTGTCTGTTATAAGCTACAACGCTGTGTCCACGCTTAACAAGCCTTGGAAACAGCTCCATTGCAAATTTATCTGCACCAGCCGCTCCTTTTGCGGGAGGCATCGACCTGAAGCCAAAAGCCGCAATACGCATAATTAAAGACTGATGGTTTCTTTTGTAGCAGGAAGGTTCTCTTCCAGGAATTCAGCGTAATAGTTATCGATATACTCTCTTAAAGCAACCTTCCAATCACGCATGATGTTCAAATCCCTTAAAGTCAGTTTTTTATTGATCAAGCGCTCTGAGGTAGGTCTCGGCGCAAAATAAGTGTCTTTAAAGTAATCTGACGAGACTTCTTTAAAGGTTACTTCTTCTGATAAACCCAGAATATTTACCAGCTCCTCAGCAACTTCACGTCTGCTGGTCTCACCGTTACACACTAAATTATATAGGCCCCAATATTCTTTTTCAAATAACAGCTTTACATTTTTTGCAAAATCAACTGTGAATGTTGGTGTTCCATCTTTATCATTTACCACATGAAGTTCTCTGGTACCTTTAACCAGCTGCTTGATGAGTTTATTGATGAACTTTTTATCTTTCTTTGGACCGCCGCCCATCATCCAGCCTGCACGGCAAATGATGTAACGTTTGGCATTTTCCCTTACATAACGCTCGCCCATGTATTTTGAGCGGGCATAATGACCAAGTGGATTTGGTTCGTCCCAATCATCATAGAATTCTTTCTTTCCATCAAAAATACCTGCGGTGCTGATGTACAACAAAGGGATATTCAATTGATTTGCGATATACACTGCATTTTCTACCGAAGTAGTGTTGGTCAGATAGGTATCGTCCTGATTCAGTTCACAATACTCCAGATCGGTATAGGCACCAAGGTGAAAAAGATAGTCGGGATTAAAGTCGGTTACGTCCTTTTTATATTGTTCGAACTCACGGAAATCAAGAAAACTAAGCCAATTTTCATTGACGTCCTTATCAGTACATTTAAGTTCGTATTCTTCTTTAAAAACAGAGTGAAAGGCTTCACCAAGCATTCCGCCAGCACCGGCAATATAAATTTTCTTCTTCATTAGAGACTTTAACGCCATATTTTTCAATCTTTTAAAAGAGTTGTATGGCAAGAGATTAAATGGTTTGATGTTGACGCCAAAATTAACTTTTTTTTATTACCAGTACAACCTTTTTTAATTCTGTCCAAATTTAACTTGCCTGGCAGAGCAGCACTTTGCATTAAAAAAACTGAAAAATGACCAAAAATGAGTTCATTTTGGTAAAATTTCATTTAATACAAGCATCTTTGAGCGCAAATTACGTTTAACAACGTATGGTGTATAAAAATTATGCCAGTTTATTATAAGTGTTAATTTAGAAGAAACAAATGAATATTCTTGTTGCAAACTGGACCTGGTATCCGAGTGGTGGAGATTGGACCTATGTTGAAAACGTCACCAAGCTTTATCGGGAAAAAGGACACCAGGTAATTCCCTTTTCTATGAAGGATCCAAGAAACTTTCCTTCTGACTACACTGAATATTTTATTGAACACATAGATTATAAAAAAGTAAACAAAAAGAGCCTGAGTGATGGACTGAAGGTAGTAAAGAAAAGCATTTTCTCGACCGAAGCACAGCAGCAGCTGGAAAAGTTACTGGATACGGTTAAGATCGATTTCGCACACATCAATGTGATCCATCACTACATCACTCCTGCGATTTTAAAAACACTTAAAGACCGGGGAATCCCCATCATCTGGACGCTTCATGAATACACACCGATTTGTCCTGAAAGTACCTTTATCAGTCACGGAAAGATCTGCGAAAAATGCTTTGGTGGTGCCTTTCACCATTGCGTAACCAATAAGTGCAAAAAAGGTTCTTATCCGGCAAGTGTAGTGGCGGCACTTGAGAACTATGTTCATAAATACCTGAATTACTATGCTTATGTAGATCACTATGTGTGCCCCTCTGTTTTTCTGTATGAGAAATTCAAATCCTTTAATTTCTTTGAAGAGAAGCTGGTGCAGCTTTACCATGGTTATGATTACGAAGAGATTGAAGCKGCAAAAGCACAGATTGCTGTAGCTTCAAATGAACGCTATATTGTGTTCGTAGGCCGACTGGAAAAGATAAAAGGAGTACATACGATATTGGCGGCCATGAAAGATCATCCGGAGATCCGGTTAAAGGTTATTGGAACAGGGACACAGCAGGCCGAGCTCATCGACTTTGTTGCGAAGAACAACCTGAACAACGTAGAATTTATGGGTAAAAAAAACAAAAAAGAAACCCTGGAGCTGATTGGAAGCGCCGACTTTTTGATCTGCCCTTCTGAATGGTATGAAGTGCTTGGCTTTACCGTTGTGGAAGCCATGGCCATGGGCAAACCTGTAATTGGCTCGAAAATTGGTGCGATCCCCGAAATGGTGATTGATGGGCATACCGGATTCTTATTTGAACCGGGTAATTATTCGCAACTTTCTGAAAAGATAAATGAGCTTTACAACAATAAGAACCTGTTATTGCAAATGGGAGCAAATGCAGAAAAACATATTCGCGGTCTTATCAACACCGAAAAACATTTTTCAGGATTACAAACGCTTATTCCTTCTCTATAATCATATTTACAATTATATTTTTCATAAAACTATCATCTAAAAATGAATAGCTTACATATCAAGAAAACCATACCCCTCTTTTCTGTCCTTATTATTGGATTTTCCTTTATCGCTTTGAAGAGTAATGCTCAGGTTGTATACGAAAACCCAACAAACCCTGTTTATAAATACCTCTCGCGTCAGGCCCAAAAAGGAAACATCGAGTTTAATGACCTGATCCAACCGGTGAGCAGGAAACAAATTGCTTCATTATTGACCAGTTTACAGGATTCATCGGCTAAACTGAGCACAACCGAACAAAAAGAACTTGCTTTTTATTTACAGGAGTTCAGTGAATTTAGCACCAACGTAAAAGACACTACTACTTTTTTCAAGAAAGATCCAGCAGGTAGATGGAGATTTCTATCCGTTACCAAAGACGATTTTCTATTAAGGGGAGACCCTGCCCTGACTTTTGAAACCTTTCAGGGAAAAAACAAAAGCATGGCCCGCGTGGGAACCGGCTTAACTTTTTGGGGTCATGCCGGAAAGCACATTAGCTTTCAGTTTTATTTTCAGGATATTACTGATCGCGGTAAAGGAATTGACAGCACCCGAATATTTACACCTGAAACCGGGATCATCAGAACGGCAAACATAAACCCAAATGCAAAGACTGTAAATTACAGCGATTTCAGGGGAAACATTACTTACGCCTGGGAAAATGGGGCGATCAGCTTTGGAAAAGACCAAATGCTGTGGGGCTATGGACAAGGTGGACGATTGGTCTTATCTGACAAATCACCTGCTTACCCGAACATCAGAATTGATTATCAACCACTTAAATGGCTTCGCTTTAATTACATTCATGCCTGGTTAAATTCTGCATTAGTTGATTCGGCAAGATCTTATGATAAGGGCAATCCGCATTTTGGCAATAACAGGGAAATCTACATTCCTAAATTCCTGGCTTCACATACCCTAAGTTTTATCCCAGTTAAAGGCCTGGACCTTAGTGTGGGTGAATCGGTAGTTTATAGTGATAATCTGGATGTAGGATACCTGATCCCGGTAATGTTCTTTAAAGCATATGATCAATACCAAAGTCGCTATAAGCTTTCAACCGGAGCAAACAGCCAGTTCTTCTTTTCTGTAAGTTCCAGAAATCATTTACCCAAAACACATTTATACGGATCCCTTTTTATTGACGAGATTAGAACAGGGGCAATTTTTAACGCCTCAAAAAGCAGAAATCAGATTGGGTACAGTGTTGGTGCCTCTGTTACAGACGTACTGGTGCCGTATTTAACATTGGGAGGAGAATACAGTCGCATAAACCCTTATGCCTACAACAATCTGATCCCCGCACAAACCTATACAAATCAGAGTTATTTAATGGGCGACTGGATTGGACAAAATGCAGACAGAGTTACTGCATGGGTTAACTACACACCTATACCCCGTATGGTTGCCAGTTTCCAGTTCACAGCCATTAGAAAAGGTCAGGAAGGAAACCTTTATGATCAGTATTTTGCAGAGCCACAGCCAAAATTCTTAAGTGAGGGGCCGGTAGAAACTCAAAAACAATATTTACTTGAGGTAAATTACCAACTGCTGAATAAATTATATGTTAAAACTTCTTTCATGCACCAGGATGGAGTAATAAGACCTGCTCTGCAAACATCCGCTGTTCCAAACGAGTTTAAGTTCGGCGTATCTTATGGCTTTTAACCCTGAATACTTATATTTGTCATTTATCATAATATCTACATGAACAATAAATTACCCTTTTATATTCTTTTCATTTTCTTCCTCGCTACTTCTTTCCGAAGTAACGCGCAGTCTATATCCATGAGTGATATTCAGAATGTAAAAGTAAGCCAGTTGTCGGATGAGCAAATTGGACAAGCCTGGAAAAAGTTACAGGAATCAGGGGTTCCGGAAAGCGAAGCCTATAAGCTGATGATCCAAAAAGGAATGCCTGCCACAGAAGTAGAAGAATTTAAAAATAGGGTGACCTTACTTGGTTTGAACAAAAAACAGGTGAAATTAAACTCATCTCCCCAAAAACCAAATGTAGATTATACAAGAGATACGGCCCAAACGGTGATAAAACCTTATGTAGCTCCAAAACCGGCTCCCGTGCCTGAAGCGCCGCTAAATGTTTATGGAATGGAGTTCTTTAACCAGACCGCCATAAAATTTGAACCGAATTTCAGTATGGCTACGCCTAAGAGCTATGTATTGGGGCCAGGTGATGAGCTGATTGTGCTGGTTACTGGATTAAACGAAAGCAGTGTACGTACCAGGATCACTCCTGAGGGAAATGTACAAATCCCATATGCAGGTATTGTTTACCTGAATGGTTTTACGATAGAGCAGGCAACAAGTCTGATCCGTAATAAAATGACCAAGGTATATCCTGCATTGCGAAATGGACAAACGCAGCTGGCCGTAAACCTGGGCAGTACCCGCAGCATTAAGGTTACGCTGGTTGGAGAAGTAAAAACTCCGGGTTCCTACACTTTATCATCTTTATCGACCTTGTTTAATGCGCTATACAATTCAGGCGGTCCAAATAACAATGGTTCCTTAAGAAATATTGAATTACTAAGAAATAATAAAGTCTATAAAACAGTCGATTTTTACAACTTTTTGCAAAACGGCTTAATGGACGGAAACACCAGGTTGGAAGATCAGGATGTGATCCGTATCCCGGTTTACAAAAAGAGAGTTGGGATTAAAGGTGAAGTTAAAAGACCCGCCATTTATGAGCTTAAAGAAAACGAACAACTGGAAGACCTAATTAAATATGCAGGCGGATTTACAGATGTGGCTTATCGTGGCATCGCTAAAGTAGATCAGGTAAATGAGCTACAAAGAGAGGTAAAAGATGTGCCTTCTTCTTTGTACAAGAATTTTACACCTAACAATGGTGACCTGGTACAAATTGGTGCGATTACCGAAAGATACACCAATAGAGTTGTTCTAGAAGGCGCGGTATACAGACCGGGCACTTATGAGCTTACAGCAGGCTTAAGCCTTGCTGAGTTGCTAAAAACAGCTCAGGGATTAAAACCCGAAGCTTATATGGAGCGTGGACACATCAAAAGAACATTGACCACCCTGGAGAAAGAGCTGATCTCTTTTAATCCGGCAGATGTGGTGAATGGAAAAAATGATATTCCATTGATGAGAGAAGATTCTATTATGGTTCAGGACAGGGCTGTTTTCACTTCTGCCCAGAATGTAACCGTTGCGGGGTTTGTTAAGCTTCCTGCCGCATTTACGTATAGAAAAGGCATGAAACTGGCAGATGTAATTGCGATGGCGGGCGGTTTTCAGGATGAAGCTGCTGAGCATCATGTAGAGATCTCGAGAATCATTAAAAACAGTTCAGATAGCGTTGCCAACCAATTGGTGAAGACCTTTACCATAAATATGAATCAAACCTCAGGTGAAGCGCAGGAACTGGAGCTGGAGCCGATGGATTATATTTATGTTCCAAGACTGGTAAACTACCGCGCGCTTGGCAACATCAGTGTGAAGGGTGAGGTATTGTTCCCTGGTGATTACGCCGTGCAAAGAAGGGATGAAACGGCATTGGATCTTTTACAAAGAGCCGGTGGGTTGAGTCCTTATGGCGCTCTAGAGAATGCCCAGGTATTTAGAAAAGGCGTACGCGTGAACCTGGATCTGACCAATAAAAGCCAGGATCCAAAAGTAAAGACCAGCATGATCCTTTTACCGGGCGACAGTATCTATATACCTCGCCAGATCTCTTTTGTAGAAGTTGCAGGGGCAGTAAATAACCCTCAGTTTGTAGATTATAATGGCCGGAGCTTTAAGTATTATATCAATGCGGCTGCCGGAACAAAAGAAAATGCACGATTGAAAGGTGCTTATGTAAAGTATCCTGACGGATTAAACAAACCTGTAAGGCGTTTCTTGTTTTTCCGTAATTACCCATCTGTGAAGCCGGGAAGTAAGATTATAGTACCGGAAAAAGATCCAAACAACAGGTTTAAGCTTGGCTTTGCTGAAATCACCGGGATTACATCGGCGCTGACTGCATTGATCAGTTTAATCGCTATTTTAAACAAATAACATGGCCCAGGAAAATCCATATCCATACGAGCCCGAGTTCTCTTTAAGCAAAGTAATCGGAAACCGCATAAATGACCTTAAATACGTTTTCAGTTTTAAAAAACTGTTGGCCGCTGCAATTATTACGGGAGCACTGCTTGGTGCTTTAAGCGCCTGGGTATGGACACCTTCTTATACGGCAAGGTTAACTTTTGTGATTGATGACGCCAAATCATCAGGAGCTGGTGGACTTGCGGCCTTAGCAGGGCAGTTTGGCTTTAGTATGGACGGAATTGGTGGTGGTAGTGGCGTGCTGGCCGGTGATAATGTACAAGAGCTGGTAAAGAGCCAGAAATTAATTAAGGCCACCTTGCTTTCCAGTTATGATACCACACAAACCAGATCCCTGGCCGATCGTTATGCCGAAGTAAATAAGCTAAACAAAAAATGGCTTAAATACAGTAAGGATGGAAAGATCATCACTTTTCCGGTTAATGGTAAGCAATATACCCGAATTCAGGACAGTCTTTTACATGTAATGACCGAACAGATCCTTGGTGGTGAGTTTGGCATTGCAAAAACCGATAAAAAGCTTGGCTTTTTTGAGGTAAATACCACCATGAAAGATGAGAGGCTGGCACAACTATTCTGTACCCGCATCATTAAACAAGCGACGGATTTCTATATCCGTACCAAAACCAGCAGGTTAAGAAGTAATGTAAATCGTTTACAGCACCGGGCAGACAGCATTGGACTGATCTTAAATCGTAAGACGTATGCGGCTTCCTCTGCTAGTCAGGCTTTGTTAGACCTGAATCCGGCTTATGCGTCAGCTAATGCTACTGCGGAAGTAAAGGAACGTGATAAGATTGTTTTAAGTACTATTTTTACTGAAACGGTTAAGAACCTGGAGGTAAGTAAAACCATGTTGGCTCAGGAAACCCCAACGGTACAGATTGTAGATGAACCTGAACTACCATTAAAGAAAAACCGGTTAAAATACTCAATGGGTATATTAACCGGTATGCTTATAGGAGGAATTGCCTGTGGTTTCTATATTCTTCTATTTAGAAGCGATAAGAAACACCCAGTTCCCCATGAAAGTTAAATACGCCGTTGTGCGGGATGTAATACCTGTCGGAAGTTGGATCGTAATCTTTTAACCTCCATTGGTAATTCATGGATCTGATTCCTTGCAATTTTGCATTGAATAGGAGATTTCCGTAATTCCATTCGCCTTGAGCGGCTAGTGCGAAATCTACCCATCTTCTACTTTGGCCATCCAAGTCGTTAATAGAACCGTAATAAAAGTCCATATTATGCTCATAACGTTCAAATGAAAGACCTAATTTCTTTAAACCTTTAACCCAGCTCACATCTAGTGACTGAAGATTGCCTCCAGGGCCAACACCAGCACCCAATACCTGTCCTTCGTTAGTATAGCCATCCAATACACCACTATGGGTATACCAGCTTCCTGCTTCTCTTACCAAGCGATCGGGTGATTGAGACATTTGGGTAATTTCCGCATTAAAGGAAATAAATTCGTCCTTACGTGCCTTCAACGGCACTAATTTCCTTACCCCAAATAGATATGCCCTGGAATGATCCGGAGAGCCGATAAAATCCCTAAAATTATAGGAATTGTCGTTAATTCCATATTCGAAATAAACCTCTGCCTTTGCCTTAGTAAATATCCAGCGTGCATATAAAGAAGTCAATTGGTCACGATCAAAAGGATCCCCATCATCAGTTTTAACCTTTTGAAAAGGGGTAAAGAAAGGGAAATAGTCTTTAAAGCCACTTAGATCAGAATGGTAAGCATGAAAAGCTCTGGTAAAACCAAGAAACAATCCAGGTACCCATTTAGGTTGAAAACTGACATTCAAGGCAGAAAGATATCGCCAATCATCCTTCCTTTCTCTTAATAAATTCTCACCGTTGGCAGCATTCTGCACCTCTAATGGCGGCAAACCTGAAGCATTCAATCGACCCGCTATAATCTGCGCTTCAAAAGATCCTATATAAGTATGAATTGGACGTACGGTATTCAAAGTGATATGCTTAAACCCAGCAGCACTATTACTCATCAATAAAGAGTTGCGCATACCAGGCCCCCACCATAAATTTTCATTGGAGACGCCAATTGACGCAGGACCAATTGTTAAGCGGATACTGCTTTGCCCCCATAAGACCTTATTATAAGCACCAGCACCAAAACGTTCAGGAAGATCAGTAGCGGTATATCTTGCATAATACCTTCGAAGTTCAACATCTGAACGATCGAGAGCAAAACCATCAAAGCTTTTATTAGCAGCATATACAAATTCAGGTTGTAGCTGAATGCTTAAAGGGCCAATTTTTGCGAAGAAGCCTCCTGTGATCAAAGATTGATACCCACGAGCCGGGATCATCGCACCGTCGTTCCAACCATAAGGATGATGGGAGTTGAATTGCTGCTGCCAGCTAAAGGGTAAAATCTGGAACTTTCCCTTTCCATTTGCAAAAGAAAGCGGGCCGTCAAACTTCAACCAGCCATCTTCCCGCAATGAGCTATCCGGATCAAATACATTGTGCACTTTAAATGCTTCGGTAGGAAATAATGGCCTGCTTGTAAAGGATACTGTCGAGTCGAGCTCTCCTAGTAGCTGTTTTCTGCGATAATAGTCTTCCAAGACCGGTGTTCCAACAGGAAGTGACTGCGCCTGTGTCTGGGTTAAGTTTAAACCACTGCAAATAACAACAGTAAGGATTGAGTAATATATCTTCTTCATTGTAATGCCTGATTAAAAACGATAGGTAACACCTGCCTGAACCTGTAAATTAAAAGCACCTCTTCCATTTACCCAAATCGGATCATTAGGCCCCTGAAACAAATACCATTGATAATTTAAGGACTTTATCCCTTGCAATTTCGCATTGAAAATGAAATTCTTATAATTCCATTCCCCATTTGCCGCGAGGCTCAGGTCAGTCCAATGCCTTCTGGGGTCAACACTATCCTCATAGGCATAAAAGTAAAAATCGTTATTGTGAACGTAGCGTTCTAATTGCAATCCTATTCTCTTTAGTCCCTTAAACCAACTCACGTCTAATGACTGTAGGTTTCCGCCCGGCCCAATGCCTGCGCCAAGCACTTCTCCCCGATTGGTATAACCATGTCGGATGCTTTTACTCAGGTACCAGCTATTGACCGTTCTGATCTTATCTGCTGAGGTTTCCTGCATTTGCGTAACTTCCACATTGATCATGATGTTCTCATCTCTTGATTTGTTGAAGGGAAGAATTTTTCTAAGCCCAAAAAGATAGGCTCTGGATTGCTGTGGTTCAAGCAGTGCGCCACGCAAATCCTGTGTGGAATTGCTGTGTCCATACTCGAAGTAAATTTCGGCATGTTCCTCAGGCCATAGCCACCGCATAAATATGGAACTGTGCTCATCCCGTTGGTTAAGGGATTCATCTCCTACTACCCGTTTTACCCTGGAGAAGAAAGGAAGATAATCGCCAAAGCTGTTCAGGTCATCGCTATAGGTTTGGGCAGTTCTAGTTATGCCCAGAAATAATCCCGGAATCCACTTAGGTCGGTAGGTAACAACAAGCCCCGATAAATAACGCCAATCGTTTCTTTTTGGAACATACAATGGATTAAAAAAATATTCACGTTCAGGTTCAAGCGCTCCAAAACCTGATGACTCCAGTCTTCCGGCAATTAACTGGCCTTCAAAAGATCCAATTGGTGTGGAAATCGGTTTCCTGGTATTTAAGGTTAAGTGTTTAAAGCCCGGGGCGGTATTGCTCATCAGAAGAGAACTACGCATGCCGGGTCCCCACCAAAGATTCTCTGTTGAAAGGCCGAATGATAGGGCTTTGTAATTTAACCTGATGCTACTTTGGCCCCAATAAGCTTTATTGTAGGCACTTTTTCCGAACCTGGCCGGAAGGTCTATATTGTTATAAAAGTCGTAATACCTTGCGGCAATTACGTCATAATGATCCTTATCAAAGGTATCAAACCCAGTATTTGCGGCCAAGACCACTTCAGGTCTGAATTGAATGGTAAACGGTCCGTACTCGGCATAAATCCCTGCACTTAAAACAGTTTGTAAGCCCTTTGCAGGAATCATCGCCCCGTCGTTCCATCCATATGGATGGTGTGTGTTTATTTGATTTTGAATGCCTAAGGGCAGAAGCATGRCTTTAAACTTGCCAGAATCCAAACCCCAGCTATGATCAGCATCGAGCAGGTTATACCGTGTTTCATCTTCCAGGTAAAACACATCCTTTTTACCAAAAGCTGATTTAGGCATCACCGGCCTTACCATAAAGGAAACGCTGGAATCCAATTGCCCAAGGAGCTGGCTACGTCTGTAATAATCTTCTGCACCAGGCGTTCCAACGGGTAAAGATTGAGCCGTTGATTTGAAATTAAAGCTTCCCGCTAATAAAATCAGGGTGGTTAATTTTAAGTATCTCATAACCTGATTGCTTTAATTTTAATATTATCGACCGACCAACTTTCGTCGCATTTAGGATCAGGAGCATTGCTTTGCTTTAACTGATCAACACATTTCAGGATTAGCTTTTGATCGGAATGTTTGATTTGTTTAACAATTTTATACAAAGAGGTTCCTCCTACTACACCTGCCATATTACAAACTCCCGGAAGATTTCTATTAGCAGCACCGGTTTTAGGATTGTTGTTGTTATTTGGATAATTGTGCGGATAAGACTGAGGCTCACAAAAAGTACCGGTTCCGCAGGGCACATTAGAGAACGTTGTTCTGATGTAACTCTTTCCATCCAGCATCATCTCCCAAAAATCCGGGCCGTCAACTATGCCATCTTCACCTTCCTTATTCCCATCCCAGGCATCATGGATATAGAGATCAAAAGAGATTTCGACCAAATCATGTTCCGGTAGCTTGCTCAACGATAGCTCAAACCCGCTATTGTTGTATCTACCCAGTACTTTAGAGTTGTTGAACGTTTCGATCTCTCCACCGGAAATACCGGTCAGATTACTTTGTTCAAAATCATTACTATAGACTTCAGCTTGGTTGCGATAGTCCTTTGCGCAGGATCCAAACAAGATCAGACACAAAAAAAATAATAGACATTTATTCATTAAATAGCTTTTTCTTCATACAGGTATTCATCGGATTCTATGCACACAACTTTAATGCCGTATTTTGGAAAACACAACGATCCCAGTTTTGCACCGCAAACTTACCGTTTTAATAAGGGAAGGAGGTTAATTTTCTGAGATTTTCTCAAGAACCCGTTCAGCAAAGCTTTTATCTGCTTCAGCCATTTTATCTACTTGAGTTGAAGTAGTTAACAAACGAGYCCTCTTTCTAATGATATTTATAGACAGACTTAAGACACCATTTAAGCTTAGCATCAACAGCATGATCAATGAGATCAGCTGTGCATCACCTATATTTTGTAAAGCCAGTGCAGTAATAATAAAAACAACATTTACAGAGGCGAGTACTAATGTTGCCTGCACATGGCTTAAACCCAGTGAGAGCAAGCGATGATGGATATGATTGCTATCTGCAGTAAATGGAGAGGTGCCACGCATGATTCTTAATGTAAAAACACGTAAGGTATCAAAAACGGGTATAATTAAAATCGCAGAGACCATCCCCATGCCTGAGGTGACTACAAATGGCCCGGCCATTACGTTTTCAGTAAGACTTATGGTCATAAACTTAATACTCAGCACAGCAGCAATGAACCCTAACAGTAGTGAGCCTGAATCTCCCATAAAGATCCTTGCGGGAGTTACGTTAAAAAATAAAAACCCAAGAAGTGCTCCAGCCAATGCAGTTGCCAGATAAGCCCATCCCAAATCCCCTGATTTATAAAAAAGCACCCCAAATGCTACGCAAAGAATTAATCCAATTGATCCTGCAAGCCCATCGATCCCATCAATTAGATTAAAAGCATTAACAATGCCGACGATAAAAAAGACAGTTAAAGTTATACTTGCATAGTAAGGCAGATCATAAACTCCAAACACCCCATGCATGTCTGTTATTCTTATGTTTGCAACCATAGCCACAATAAAAGCACTTGCGAACTGTGCAACAAATTTGATACCCGGGCCCAAACCAATGATATCATCCTTTAATCCGATCATAAAAAGTACCAAACCTGCACCCATTAAAACATTAGCCTCTGGCAATATCTGTGACGGAATAAATATGGAGCAGGAAAAAAGAAACCCCGTAAAAATGGCTACGCCACCAAAGTTTGGAATAATACGTTTATGTATCTTTCTGGACTCATTTGGATCATCAAACAGCCGTTTTCTCAGTGAAACAGTTATTATAGGTGGAATAGCAAAAGCTACAACCAGAAGACTTGTAAGGTAGATTAGGGTGAAAAGCATAGGTAAGCGTTTTATGTGAGAGCAAAGAACTGTAATAGTGTCAAAATTAAAGAAAATTATCTGATATCACCTACTAGTGATATTATTTAATTTCAAACAGAAATATGGCCCGATTCTTTCTAACCGATATAGACTGAATTAATTTACATTATGATTATGATGTAATATTTGATCTGCTAAGTCAACATATTGCTGTGTTACGGCGTTCTTTGAATATTGTTTTTCAATTAACTTAGCCCCCTCTATTGCCATTCTTTCTAAATCAGACTTATTCAGAGAAGCATTTTTCAAAATTTCCACAACCTCCTCACATTTTTCTTGAAAAGTCTCACTATCTACCAAAAAAGCACAATTTGCCGCATCAAGAAAATTATGAATAGGTGTGTGCTTTCCTGATATTACCAGTAATGGTTTACTACAAGCCAATATAGTGTAGACTTTGGATGGAAAACCTTGACCTTCCATCTCCCTGGACATAAATATAAAATGAATGTCTGCATACGAAATTAAACCTGGCATTTGCGAACGCGGTTGATAAGGTACTAAATGAATATTGGTTAGCTTTTCAGTTTTAATTTCATTTTCCAAATAAGCTTTCATAACACCCTCCCCAATGACCCAAAACTCCACATTAAAACCTACCAATCTCTTGGCTATCTCTAATAGTGGTCCCCAATCTTGAGCCAAGCCAATATTACCAGCATACATCACTTTTAAAATCCCTCTTTTTTCAGGAAACAAATTAACATCTAAGCAACTCTTATCATGTAGGATAGGCTTAAACAATTCTGTGTCAACAAAATTTGGGATAACATGCAATTTGGAAGGATTTTTAAATCTGGGTTTTATTGTTTCATAAAAGACAGAATCAATTGTTGTTACTGCACTCGATTTATTGTAGACAAATCTTTCCAAAAGTCTAAGTAAGTTATAAAAAGGTTTAGACTTCAAGCTTCCCTGGTTAATCAAAAGATCCGGGTAAATTTCCTGAACATTATAAATAACTTTCGCCCCCTTTAATTTAGCAATAAGAATATTAATCATTCCTATTGTAAGCGGTGGAGAGGGAGATAATATCAAAGAAATATTCTTTTGCATTAATCCTAGAATTAGTGCCAAAAAATGCCAGTACAAAAAACCTACCATCCGCAATACCGTACTTTTAAATTTTTTTTGAGGAATGTGAATTACCCTGATATTATGAAATTTACTTTCATAGTAAAGTCCAAAAAATTTTGGATTTAATGGTTGTTGGGATAATTCTTCTTCCAAAATATTATAATGAGGGGTTGTAGTTAATACCACAACTTCATATCCACTTTCAAAGAATTTTAAAGCGATATCATTATATAAATAAGCTGTGGAAACCCCATCAGGACTAAATACTAGCGAATGTATTAAAATCTTTTTTTTCATTCAGACCACACAACTCTTTTAACGTAATCAACATAACTTATAATTATTCTAACCATTTTATCAGAAACATTGGGCATAGAATAATCGGCTACCTTTCTAAAACTTCTTTCTTCTCCTCTCTTTTGGTACTGTAATTGAACCAATGCTTGCATAATGCGTTCAGGATTCATACCAACCATCATCACTGAAGCTTCTTCCATAGCTTCAGGGCGTTCATGGGCTTCTCTAAGATTTAATGCAGGAAAATTAAGTGTCGATGACTCTTCTGAAATTGTACCACTATCGGACAGAACTGCATATGAATTCATTTGCAGCGCGTTATAATCGTTAAAACCCATAGGTTTAAGAAATTGGATTTCAGGCATCATTTCAATCCTCTTTGCTTCTATCATATTTCTTGTTCTTGGATGGGTACTAACAATAATAGGATAACCATATTTAGCAGCGATAAGATTTAAACTATGCATTAAGTTTACAAAGTTCTTTTCACTACTAATATTTTCTTCCCGATGAGAAGATACAACAAAGTATTTTTGTTCCTCCAAATTTAGACGCTTTAAAACATCAGAACTTTCAATTTTAGGTAGGTAGTGATTTAGTACCTCAAACATTGGAGAACCTGTTTTAATGATCCTATCGGCTGGCAATCCCTCACGCAAAAGGTATTCTCTGGCAATATCACTATAGGTAAGGTTTACATCTGATACATGATCCACGATTTTTCTGTTGGTTTCTTCAGGCACACGCTGATCAAAACAGCGATTCCCTGCTTCCATATGAAATATAGGTATGTGACGTTTCTTTGCCGGAATAGCACATAAACAAGAGTTTGTATCTCCCAAGACCAGAAAGGCATCTGGTTTTTCACTTTCGAGCAAAGGATCAATTTTAATTAAGATTTGTCCAACGGTCTCTGTAGCTGTAGCTCCTGCTGCATTCAGAAAAAAATCCGGCTTACGGATATCCAGATCATCAAAAAAGATGTGATTTAATTCATAATCATAGTTTTGTCCAGTGTGCACAATAACATGTTCAATTGCTTCAGAGGCATCAAGGGCGGCCATGACTCTTGCAAGCCTGATAATTTCGGGCCTAGTGCCAACCACTGTCATCACTTTAAGCTTTTCTCTCATTTAATTTGATGTTTATTTTTTATTAAACCGTCTCGAAATAAGTATCGGGGTCATCCTGATTAAAAAATTCATTGATCCAAAAATTGGTATATAGTTCTTCATCTCCTATATTCTTTATATTATGGGTATACCATATTGGCATATCAACATAAGCAGGTTCATTCCCATCCAGATAGAAGTCAAATACATCCTCTGTTCCAATTTTACGTAGCTGTATCAAGGCTTTGCCTTTAATTACAGCAAAACGTTCAATTTTACGGGTGTGAAAGTGATTGCCTCTGGTAATCCCAGGAACAGTAGTAGAAAAAGATACTTGTCCGCCAACATTTAACCTTATTACTTCAACAAAGATACCCCTTGGATCTGCATGTTTCACAAACTTTACAGGATAGTGATTTCGAATGTCCATATAACATCTGAAAGTATTAAATAGGTTTAGTTCAAATAAGTCCTTTAACTCCGGTATTATTCCTGCGTCTAGATATTGGGATTTAAAAATTTCCAAAAGAGCCAATATCTCCGAAACCTTCTTTTGATCTGTATGTGGAACAACAAGTATATTCTCCCCAGTCTCTTTCACTATTTCAGAAATTATTACATCTATTAAATCTCCAATATAAATAAGCTTGACGTCCGTATCTTTTTCTATTTTAGGTTGCTCATTGTGACTTAACTGATGAGAAAACGTGGCGATAAAAGAATTATAATAAGGTTTTCCGAAAGGCCCAAAGACATTCGGAATAACCATCCCGGTAAATTTACCCCCAGATTTATCTGCCCATTTCGTTAACAACTCCCTACCCTCTTTTTTACTTTTACCATATAAATTTTCATTTTCTTCTTGTGAAGAAGATGAAAACAAAACATGAGCTTTACTCTGACAGGTTTCTAGTGCCAGAATAATTTTTTTAACAAGATCAATATTAGTATTATATATAACTTCCGGATCCGGATGTCTATTCATCGCAGCTAAATGAACAATAACATCACACTGAGCAACAAAATCATTAAGTTTCGTTTGATTGTCAAAGTCATCCCTGTTAAAATCTATTCGTTCAAATTCCTCAGGAGAAAGACCCAAAGTATTATATAGGTATTGTCCTACAAACCCATCTTGTCCTGTTATTCCTACTCTTAATTTATTCATTTATAAAGTTCACTTCCAATTCGTAAAATAATCGCTGGGATATTGATAATTATCATTCACCGCATTCTCAATGCCAAAATCAGCATATACAATAAACTTGGCATCACGTTCTAAAGCCTTGAATCCTGTTGCATAACCAACAGGCACATGAAGTACTTGGGGTTTATCGGCAGATAACACATAAACTTCCAATTGCAGATCAGGATTGGGGTTTACCCAATCATCTATTTTAACTAAACTGACCTCAAAACTACCTTCAACTACATAGAACCAACGCTGTTCTAATTTATGCGCCCTCCATCCTCTTTTAACAGAAGGATCTATATGAGTAATCAGATACATTCTTTTTACTTCAGACATGTCAAAATCATTAACGTGATCTAATCTACCACGGCTATCGACATGTTTTCCCCCATTTAACACTTGTACTTTCATATCTATTTATCCAGGGTATTGAATGACATTAATATCTTCAAAAACTTCCTTCCTAATTAAAGGCAGATTAGATAATAATTTTTTCATACCATCTACCCCCAGCTGCTCAGTATTGTGGGAATGATAATCTTCTATTTTGGAAATGTCTGTTTCTCCCTCGGAGAAATATTGAGCATAATTTAAGTCCCGATTATCTGCAGGTATACGATAAAAGTCGCCCAAGTCTTCAGCTTTGACCATTTCTTCTCGAGTACATAGCGTTTCATATAGCTTTTCACCGTGACGTGTTCCTATAATCTTTACTTCATTGTCGGCATGGCAAAGCTGTTTTAGTGCCTCAGCCAAGTCACCTATAGTTCCCGCCGGCGCTTTATTAACAAAAAGATCCCCTGAATTACCGTTTTCAAAAGCAAAGAGTACCAGGTCAACCGCATCCTCCAATGACATTAGAAATCGTGTCATATTTGGATCGGTAATAGTAATGGGCTGYCCTTCCTGAATCTGCTTTAAGAATAAGGGAATTACTGACCCTCTTGAAGCCATTACATTACCATACCTTGTTAAACAAACCGTAGTCTCAGCCGAATTTCGGGAGGCCGCAATAGCTACTTTTTCCATTAAAGCCTTTGAAATTCCCATTGCGTTAATAGGATAAGCAGCTTTATCAGTACTTAAACAAATTACTTTCTGCACTTTATTAACTACTGCAGCATCAATTACATTTTGAGTACCAAATACATTTGTTTTGGTCGCTTCTATTGGGAAAAATTCACAGGAAGGAACCTGTTTTAAGGCCGCAGCATGAAAGACATAATCAACACCATGCATTGCTCGTTCAATACTCCCATAGTCCCTTACGTCCCCAATATAAAACTTCAACTTATCATTTTTAAGCTGATTGCGCATATCATCTTGTTTCTTCTCATCCCTACTAAAAATACGAATTTCTTTAAAATGATCAGTATGCAAGAATCGTTGTAGTACTGCGTTTCCAAATGAACCAGTGCCACCTGTAATCAATAAAGCTTTATTTTTTAACATCTGTTTTTTCTAATACTAGCTTAATTAAATTTAAAATTACTCTTTATAAGTGCATCCTTTTCCTCAGGACTAGGATAGTTTATTAACACGGCTTTATATACCCCTTTAAAAACAAATAAACTCCCTGCAGATGCACCTATGATACCAAACTGACTAATTAGCTGACCAATATCATCAAGCGAACCAGCACCTCCCAGAACGGTTAAAGGCAGGGTGATACTCTCTCTCATCTTTTCAGCAAGGTTCATATCATATCCTTTCATCATTCCATCATTGTCAATAAAGTTGATTACGACTTCACCGGCTCCATACTTTTGTACTTGCTTCGCTAGCTCAAATGGATTTTTACCAGTTCCTTTTTTTCCATTGTTAATGTATACTTCGTATCCTCCTAACAATTTCTTTTTAACGTCAATAACGACTACCACACTTTGATTTCCTACACGCTCGGCTATCCTACTAACTAACATGGGATCATTTACTGCTGCAGAACTAATTGCAATTTTCTCCACACCCAAACTGAAGATATGCTGAGCCTGTTCAGCAGTTTTAACGCCGCCGCCATAACATAAAGGCATTCTACATTCTGCAGCTAGATTTTCAATCATCTTATAATCCGGCTCTCGATTAAGCACAGATGCATCAATATCAAAAACTGAAAGCTCATCAACATGCTTCTCATTAAAAATCCTTACCGCATTTATAGGGTCGCCCACATATTTTGGGTCTTTAAATTTTACTGTTTTAACGAGGCCCTTATCATKAACCAATAGACATGGTATTATTCTAGGTCTTAACATTACAAATCTGAGAAATTTTTTAAAAGTTTGATTCCGTATTCATGACTTTTTTCAGGATGAAACTGAACACCGTAAACATTTTTCTTATTAACAGCACAGGTAAATTCTATGCCATAGTCAGCTGTCGAGATAGCATCCTCAGATTGATTACATTCAAAATAATAAGAATGCAGAAAATAAAATTTAGCATTGTGCTCCAATCCCCTCATTAGAGGATTTTCTTTAATGATATGAATGTCATTCCAGCCCATATGAGGTAAATGTGTTTTGAATTTTATTTTGCTTTCGTCAAACTTTTTAACACTGGAATTGATCCATCCAAGACCGGGAAGCTGACCTTCGTCACTTGATTTTGCCAGCATCTGCATGCCCACACAAATACCAACCACAGGAAGCTTCTTTTCCAGCACTAACTCATCCAATCTTTGTCTCATTCCAGATGCATCCAGCTGACTCATAGCATGATCAAATGCGCCAACACCAGGTAGAATCAGTTTGTCTACATGCTCCAGATCTTCTGCCTTTTGAGCTATTTTGAAAGGTACATTTAACTTTTTATAAATATTAGCAAATGCGCGAATATTCCCAACACCATAATCTATAATTGCAATCACCTGAATAATCTTTTTTCTAAGCCCAATGTCCTCATTACTCTGGTTCCCAGAGTTATAATTCCTTTTTTGTTTTTGTAATCCCTGTAAGTTTTATTCTGACCATCAAAAATGGCTTGTAACTCGGCTACAGTAAGGTCCAGCTTGTTTGCAACGTATTCAAACTCCTGCTTTAAAATTTGCTCGTCCAATTCTGGTTTAGAGATTCTAGTTAGTGCTTCCTCTCTTGTCATCTGACCAGTTAGAATCAAGCTAGAGAAGTGTGCGCGCCTTTTTTCGAAACCAAATTTTCTAGGTAACCAATAGTCTTCATAAAATCTAGTAAAGCGGGATTCATGATGTTTGTGCTGGAATTTTTGCCATCCAAATTTATCCAGGAGCAATTGCTCAACTTCCTTTTTGTTAAACGGAACCAGATCCAATGGCTTAAACACCTGCATTCCTAAAACATATTTATAATATATTTTATACTTTAAAATATCTACAATTGGGAAGGTTTTTAACGGTCTTTTTCCAAAACGCGTGTGTATATCATTGACTAAAGTCTCATCAATACCAGCATAGCCACCCCATTCCTCAGGTTCTCTGCAGCATTCAGTAGATATATTTGATCCGGTTAAGACGTATTTTATCTTATTTTTTTTCGCGAATTTGTAAAGTGCCGAAAAAAAGGCATAATCCTGTACCAAATCCTGATCGGGTATTTGCGACCTTAAAAATGCGACCTGTAAATCTTTCATTTCCTCCCAGTTGATAACTTCTGTATATAAGTCCAGTCCCAAGCCATCCACTAATTTTTCAATATTTCCAACGGCTTGTTGTGTATTCCAACCAGCATCAACGTGGAAAATCAAAGGTCTTAGCCCCATCTTCTCTTTAGCAATGTAAGCCAAATAAGAACTATCTAAGCCTCCACTCATGCCAATAATACAATCGAAAGGTTTGCCTACTCCTTGCTGTTTTATCTTTTCAGCCATCCTCATCAACTCAGTCTCTCCATTGTGGTCAGTCTTCCAGTTCGGCAGGATGACATCATGGAAATTGTAGTAATAATCACTTATGCCATCTTTATCAAAGACAATTTTTGGATCTGATGTATCCATAATCGTTTTTGTACAGATCTGGTATGCTCTTTGAATCATATTTTTATCTTCCTATTATTAAATATTTTACCAAAAAAGGTTCTTAATCGACAAACAATTTACTTCGTCTTATTCTAACTGAAATTTCAAACAGACTTTTGGCAAAAATCCATCTTGATCTTAATTTCGCGAAAAGACTTCTATTCACTATACTGGCATTATTTCCATGAATTCTCCTATTAAATGTCTCCTCATCAAGATGTACATTCGATTTTAACAAATTCGCTGCCATTGCAATCCAAAGATCATGTGATTCAACATATTCTGGGATAGGTAAAATAACCTCAATAAGTCTTTTAGAGAAAGCCATGGCACAACCATAATAGTTTGTTTTGCCAGTAAAAATAGCCAAAATATTTTTTAAATAATTATCAGAATCCACGGAATGGACACCATCTAAATAATATTCCAATGGATTCCCATTCACATCCATGAAACCAGAATTAGAAGAAACCAACAATCGTTTACCTGATAAGAGTTCTTTTTTCATTAATTCGACTCTTCCTGCTATCCAAACGTCATCTTGATCCGCCATGAAAATTACATCATGGTTTGCCAATGAGATGGAACGCCCAAAGGAATACACATGTCCTCTATTTGTATCATTGATAAAAATTTTAATTCTGTCATCCTTGATAGATTTTAATACTTCGATTGTTCTATCTTTAGAACAATCATCCACAACAATAACTTCATCATCCGCGGACAATTGGTATAAAATAGACTCCAGCTGCTCCAGCAAAAATTTTTCCCCATTATAGGTTGCAATACAGACACTAATTCTCAAAATGGTAGTTTTTATAATTTATTTTTTACCTGTTATCCCTTTTATCCCATCTAAAATTCCATACATATAGCTTTTTATATAGTCCTGTTTTTTCTTTACCGCAAAAATAAATAACAGCTGATGAACCATAGCAGCTACGATCTCTTTAACTGCTAAAGCCTTGGGTATATCTGCTTTCCTTAGTAACAAAAAAGGATTTCTCACTTTATAATAGCTCCTTTGAGCACTGTGGATGAATCCTCTCATTACGCCTAAATTAATAGAGGTTTCTCCAATAGAATGTCTCATAATTGCCTGTGGAACAATCTCAATTGGAATATTATTTCTACGACACCTTATTGACCACTCAATATCTACAAAATCTATAAAAAAAGCCTCATCCATCACTCCAGCAATATCAAAAACCGCTATAGTAGCTGCCGAACCAGATGATATAATCACGTCTACAGGATAAGGTGCCTGTTTCCCTGTACTATATATTTTTTTTAGCAACCCGAACCGGCTAAACCTAAAAGAAGGATACTCATAACCCTGCTTCGCATCAAAAAATACCGAAGCTACCACCTTTGGTGTCCCAATAACCAGCGGTGCCAATAGCGCCGATAAGAAATTCAGCTCAATTTGCGAATCCTGATCAAAAAACACAATGGTGTCTGCACCTTGCTTTACCGCATAATCAATCCCAACATTCTGCGCATGAGCAATACCTTCATTAGTTCCTAAGTCCAGAACAGACACTTCAGCTACTTTCGAAAACTTATCCAAACCACCATTTCCGGAGTTATCTACGAAAACGACATTACAATTGCTTTGAATAAGCACCTTGCACAGATTGGCAACATGATCAAAATCAGGATTGTAAGTTACAATTACAGCAAAAACTTTCATCTTCAAATTACGACAGGTTTCCATACATCGATGTTACTATCACTCCCTGGTTGAAGGGGTTTTTCACTATTTAATATTTTCGACCAATACCACAGTACAGTTAACAAGCCGTAAGAATTAAACATAATTGGATTGGTAAAGGAGTTGATTAAGTAAAGCACAAAAATTAGTGTATAAAACCTATTTTCACCAATATAAGCGCGAAGATTTTTTATTGGAAAGAATATTGCCGTGTACAAAATTGGCGTTAGTATAAATCCAAAATATCGAAGCATATCTAGCGGTGTAACTTCAGTATGGGCCTTCATTACACCCGATCCAGATGAATAATAAAAAGAGGCTAGCCCATTACCAATAAAAAAATTAGTCCAGTCCAGTTGATCAAAGAATGAAGTGATATGCCCTATTTTCACACTATTTGACTCTTCACCTGAACTAAACAGGACGGTATTGGCAATCAAGTAGCCAAATACAGAAACAACAATTGGAATACTAATCAGTACAAAGATTATTTTGGTCGACAGCCTCAAATTAAGAAAATAAATTACGATCAAACTAATTAAGGAAACCATCCACAAACCTCGCGAGGCGCTAGCGACAATAGCGGGAAATATCACCAGCATTCCAAGAATATTTTTACGCTTTTTATCCTTTAAGTAACTTAGAAAAAACAATGCAAAAGGAAGATATAGAAAAGGTACTGTACCTATATGAAAACTTAAGGTTGCTTCTTCAGAAAAATCTCTTAAACCGTAAGAACCAGCACTATAATTATCGAAAATAAAAGTTAGAACGTTTGATATTGGATTACCAGGAAAAGTAACTACAGCTAAAAAGAAGACCCCTGTAAATACGGAAAGCCACATTCCTGATCGTTTTACAATCCTATCTATATCAATTTGATACCGATGAATTGGATATATCAAGAAAAGAACTGCGACAGAAACCATAAACTGGTTGCTTAATGCTCTGTCTGCCACCCCAAAAAAAGACAATAAAAATCCAAATAAAAATATGCAAAATACAACTATTGGTGCCGATGTATAAATCCTGTTTTTAGCATCTAGATTAAACAGCATAATGCCAATTATGGATAAAAAACAGAATTTATTTAAAATAAAAACAGGAACAAGCAATGTGGAGATAAAAAACATCACCATCAAAGAATTAATCACCTTACTTGTTCTCATTGTTTCTGCCATTATGATGGTAGGAGCTGATCTATTATTGCCTTATAATCATCAGCAAAAGCGCGTGTGCGGTTATCAAGATTAATTAATAATTGCTCCTTTCTATTTTGTAAATTCATCTGATCAGCATTTAACCATAGGTCCTCCATGATACTAGCCAGTTCAATTTTATCTGTAGGGTCAAAATAAAAAGCATTCGAAGGATCTTGCTCCTGATGTACATTTATATTTGACAATATGATGGATTTACCTATACTTTTTGATTCTTCAACAGTAGAACTCCAGCCTTCAAAAAACGAAGGATTGATTACCGCTACAGCTTCTTTTATCAACTGAAGTACATCCTTATAAGGAATCAGCCCTAAGAAAGAAACGTTCTCAGTTAATTGATGATCTTCAACATATTTCCTCAGCATTTCCACATGCTGATTTTTACTTCTAAAATCATTCATTAAACCGCTGGTCAGCACTTTAACATCCAAACCTTTTTTCTTCAATTCCTTCACTGCCTTGAAGACAATCAAGTGGTTCTTATGCTCCCAAAATTGATTCGGAAGATAAAAATATTTGCCCTTTACATATTGACTAATATCTATAGGCTCATCATATTTAAGTATATCGGGCTGGGAAACGAAGTGGAGCACACTAACCTTGCTTTCATCTTTAGGATAAACACTAACCAGATCCTTTAACGCATCAAAACTACTGACAACAATTCTATCACTCTTTAAAATCCATTCTTTATGCAAACGATGTTCAAGCTTCAATTGCTTATGTGTCCACAACTTTGGATAATGCAGATACTGAAAATCAGGTATCCAGTTTATAGTCTTTATAGAATCTCCAGGAAAAACATAATTAGAATGAGAGATGACGTTTATTTTATATTTCTTTAAAAGACGATAAGTCAGCGGGTCGAAATTAAAAAACTTCTGACTAACCTTACTAATTAACCAGGGAAACGTTTTACGCTGTATGATTTTGGTATGTATTATTTTAGCATAATCCTTAAACAAAGTAATGTATTCCTCCTCCAAATCACTCGGTACGAAAAGATAAATCTCTATCTCTTTGCTATGAAATTTATGTATTGCATAAAGCAAGTTCTTAATATAGTTGATCCCTCCCTTATATTCAACTGGAAAGCCCAATAAAAATCCTACTCTGATCATGATGTTAATCCTTTATAATATTTAACATAACCTTCCAATCCGTCTTCGACATCTATTTCAGGTTTCCAACCAAGACTCAATGCCTTTGTAATATCCGCCCAAAAATAAATTGGATCCCCCTCTTTGGTTGCTCCATTAAACTTAACTGACACCGGTTTATTAAAATGACTACATAAATCACTGATGACTTTCTGAATCTCAATACTTCGCCCAGATCCACCATTGATCACATCATAGCCCTTAACATGTTCTGAGAACATTCGCAAGAGCCGCGCTGCATCACTAATATTTAGCCAATCCCTAGTTTCTTTTCCTGTACCGAAAAATACAACCACATCGGATTCTTGTATTTTTCTACAGGCATCCCATAATAATTGCTTTTTTAATCCAGCCCCATATATGGAGAAATAACGTATTATGCCCACTTGAATATTAAAATTGTTATGGTAAGAAAGACAAAGTTGCTCCGCAATTTTCTTATGAAATCCATAAGGGGATACCGGTACAGACTCCATACTTTCCTTGATAGGTATATTTCCTAAATTCCCCTGAACTGCCGGACTAGAAGGATAAATAAACTTACATTGAGGATTTCTAAGCCTGATAAACTCCAATAAAGATAAAGTACTTTGAACACTTTTCTGGAAATCTTCATAAGGATTCTCATGAGAAAAACCTACAGAACCACTTCCTCCACAATGAACTATGACATCGAACTCCTGATTTACATTCAATAAGGCTTCAAATGTGATGGTTGTCTCGTGCCACTCGTCAATCCCCCATTTGGTGTACTCATCCTGATACCATTTACCATGACCTATTCCAACAACATAAGCGCCATTTGCTTTAAATTCTTTGGCAACATTACGTCCTAAAAATCCGTAGGCGCCTGTTATTAATACATTTTTCATTTATTTCAATTTTATGGTCAGCTCATAAAAATATGACTGGATCTTCCATCGTATTACTTTTAAAACTTTTTAGCGTCTATTTTTATACCCTTCTAAAGATCACCATATTCATGCGAGGCTGAATGGTAACCAAGAGGTAAATCTTTAGAATGCTTTATTAAACTGCCCAAATATGTCCTCTCATCATGATAAATGGATGTTAGCTGCTGCTCTCCTTTTTCCCAGCATCCTGAATCAAAATTAAAAGTCCTTACTATCCTCGCTGGATTTCCTACTACCATACTAAAAGGAGGAATATCTTTGGTAATTAAGGTCTTTGCCCCTATTACACACCCGTGACCTATATTTATGTTGCCAATTACACTAACATCATGCCCAAGCCAACAGTTTACACCGATCCTAATCGTTTTTTCATAACTATTACCTGAAAGGGCATACGGAACTAAAGGATTATCAAAAATATGATCACTACAAATGAAAGAGCATTTATTTCCAAATATACAGTAATCTCCTATGACAATAGACTTACCGACTGAAAAAAAACTATCTCTTCCAATATAGCTATTACGCCCAATCTCCAGCTGAATATCCTTATTATCCCTATTATTTATGGTGAATAAAGTATCTCCACCAATTGTGCAGTTATCTTTTATTAAAACATTCTCCATGCCCAATATTTGTACATTCGGTCCAAAAAAAACCTTGGAAGAGATATTTGATAAAAAACGTCTTTTAAATCTACTTTTACGATTTAAAATCAAGGCTTTTATATAATTCAACATAGTTCTACAATTAGTTAGGAGTTTTCCATAATGCTGACTTCCCGTCCCACCTTTCCAAAGCATTTGTCGCATTTCTACAAAAAAGTTCCCCACGAACTAAGTGCGGAACTGAATCTCTAAATAAATATTTGTCTATTTTTTTCTCACTCAAAGGCATTATCGAATCTTTGTTATAAAAGTATTTTAAGCTCACTACACTAGAAGAAAAAACAGGCAAAATACAACATTTTTCAATAAAAAGTAACCATAGTTCTATCGGATAAAGACTATACTCATTATTATCAATGAGTATAACTGTATACTGATCTTTTAATTTTTCATACAAATCCTTTAGGATAAGATTAGAAGCCCTCGGATGATTCTTCAAAATAATACATTTCCCAATCTCAGAAGTTTCTCGAATCACGTCTTCGTACAGCGACAACTCATTCTCATAATTTGTTAATCCTGAATTAGCCAAATTACTTGTTAAATACAAATGACTATTATTTGGTACATGATTTAGTATTTCATTACAGAAGTTAATTAAATCAGGTAATTGATTCACCATCTTCATAATTAAATCTGTCGCAAATGCTTTAGGAGGAACAATTAGATTTTTATGTGCTAAATATCTCCCGCTCCAATCCATAGGGAGAGTTAAGATCGTCAAATCAAAATTAATACGCTTTGGGTAATGATTATATAAGACTTTTTTTACAATCCCTTTAAGTATATTTAAAGGCCGATTCAAAAAATCACTAAATGAAGTCTTTAATGCATTTTCGTTTCCAACAAGACCAAATGAATCCCCATATTCAATGCTCAAAGCATTAGGATAAGCGTTCAAGATTAACTGAGTTCCAAAACTACCATAGTCCCGGGCAATCAATACGCTGTCAAAATCGATATTATCYAATTTTGATTTTAATTTTCTCTTGCATTTTGAATACCAATTTAATGAGAGATCTCTCATCTCAGTTTCGCTGATAAAAATTACATTATTCAAAGAGACAGCTTGTGCCATCATTTTTACAGAATTCAAAAATAAAGATTCATTATCCTTTGATACGCTTGTATCATAGAGTAAGATGGTGGTATCACTACTCTCTTTTTGAATCGACTCTTCATACCAACGAAGGGCAATATACGCTGCGAGAAACTGAGCTGTCCCTTGAATTGCGATTAATGACTTCTTGCTATTTTTCATGCTTTAAAATTAAAGGAGATAGGGTTAACCAAAACTCTTTGAGTTTCAGAAAATAAAACACACAGAACATATACATCTTATGTGCTTTTATCGAAATCTCCATATTTATTTATATTTTTGAATCTTAACACCTTAGCCGGAATGCCACCAACAATAGCAAAGTCGGGAACATCCTTAGTTACAACTGCATTTGCACCCACAACGGCATTTGATCCAATTGTAACACCCGGCGAAATAAAGACGTTCGCACCGATCCATACAGCATCTTTGATTATCACGCTCCCAAACTTACTTAGTTTTTTATCCGGAAAATTAAAATCTGAATCTACTTCAGCGGTATTTGTCCAGATTTTCAAAAATGGTCCAATGCTACAATTTTTACCAATTTCTACTTTTTCCCCTTTGCCAATCTGAATTATGGAGAACCGTCCTATATAACTATTTTCAGCAATATTAATTTCTCCATCGCCATAAAATAATATCCCTTCTCCATTAAAGAAAAAAGACTCATGGATATTATAGCTTGTTCTATAACTATCATATAAGTTAGCGTGATATGCCCCTTTTAGAATAGAATGCACTTTCGCTAAAATTTTATTTATAATTTTCATCATAATCTACTGTTGTTTTAGTAAAAGCTCCTAACCAAGGCAATGGATAAACACTATGACAAAAGCCCCCAACTGTAACAAAGAACACAAAGAAACTTATGCACGTTGCATAAGCTGCACCTATCGGTCCTAACCAGGGAATTAGAAAATAATTAAGACTCAGGTTAACAAAAACATTTAAGAATGAAACATAAAACAATACTTTGGTTTTCTTTAGATAGAAAATAATATTAGCAAATAATAAATATAGACCCTGAAAAAAATATCCGACAGTTATCCAAATTACGTATTTACTTCCTTCTATAAACTTCGGATCGATAAACCATTTAAACACTAAAGGGGTAACTAACCACACAAAAAAAACAACAAAGGCTAGAAGTGCTATAAATAACCAATATACTTTAACAACCTTTATTTTAGATGCCACCGTATTTTTAGCAAATAACTCATAACTAAAAGGCACAATTACCTGAGCAAACCCGGTACTCAAAATAGAGATGGCAGATCCGATCACATATCCAATGTTATAAATCCCTAACTGCTCTTTACTATAAAAATGATCGATAAACAAACGATCAGACATATTAATAACCATCCCACCTATAGCATGAGGTATTAACGGGAAACCAAACCATAAGGCATCCTTTACGTATTTGAAATTGATTTGTTTGATCAGGATTTTTCTTTTCTTGTACAGGATGAATATTCCTATAAGAGAGAATAAAAAAATAGAAAAGTACTGTCCAAGAAGCCTACCAGCATACCCAAATTTGAATACAATAACCAATAATAAAGAGAGCAAAACATTTATGGTAGAAGATGAAAGGCTAAAGACAACATAATTAATTGGTTCCTTCTTAATTTGAAAATCTACTAAAACCAAATTATTAAAAAAAGACAGAAAACAAAAAATAGGCACACACATGATCCAATATATTGATATCTTCAGATAATTCCCTATAAAAGAACCAAATACAAAAACCAATGAGAAAATGATAAGTGTTGAGATAAATGGCGAAAAAATAGCAGAAGAAAAATAACTGGGATAATTAGCTTTATCTTCTCTAAAATAAGCCACCGATATTGCCCCTTGAGCCCCAAGGGCAACTAACGGCATAGTAAAACTAAAAATTGAGGTAAGCAAAGACAAAGTCCCAAAATCTTTTGTGGTTAAATAGAATGTGAAGAGCGGTAGCAGAAGAAAGGCTATCGCTGCTTCTGTAAAGGAGGCAATAGTATAAAGGGAAAATGACTTAAATAATTTCATTCTATTTGTTAAAAATACTTAATAATACTCGGCTAGAACTCAACCTGCCATTGTATCAATATCAACACTTCTTTCTTCCGGCAATACTATCTTTTTAATTTTCTTAAATTCGTTTACATTGCTTTTTTTAATAAGCGTTAGCTCATTTAATACATAGATCAATTGAAAACAGTTTATCCATCACATTTTGTATGGCGGAATATTCTATTGGGACGTATACTACATTCTCGCCAGATGCGCGGCCTTTTTGCCGATCATCTCTAGCGCGAACGTCTGAAAATCACCATCTATATATCCGAAAGAGCTTCTAATATCACGTACCAGCTCTACCATCTTATTTTCACTAATATCAACCACATGAAGTTTTAATGGATTTCTTTTGAAGATCTCTTTTGCAACAGCTTGACCGATAGAACCGGCACCTCCAATAACTAAGAATTTAGAGATTCCTACAACATCGCTTAACTCCTGTTCACAAATATTGATGTCATTTTCGAATAATTCTTGCCTACGTCCAATTAAGTTTAAAATATCCATATCTTTTATTCTAGAATTTTTTTCAGAAGCCTTCTGCCTATTAAAACTAAACATATCAGGAATCCTGCTATTCCCCCTCCCGCAATAATCCCTCTTAATTTTCCGAACTTATCTTTCTCCAAAGGAAAGACAGGGTAATCAACAACCTGGATCAAAGGAGCTTCTTTACGAAGAGAAATTTTAGATAATTCCAGATTCTTAACTAACTCAGCAAGTATAGCTTTATTTGTTTCAGCATTAAACTGAGATTTCTGCACAGGTGCAATTCTTTGAGTTTGGCGAGTTGGATTCAAATTAGGAGTTGCATCCGCTACTTCAGCAGCTTTATAGATTGCCCCATTCATAACCATCCTTACGGAATCCGTTTTTTGTTGCAAAATAGAAATATTATCTAATGATTTTCTTGTCTTAGTCTGGACATAAAAATCATTTACATTTTTAACAATCTCATCATTGAAAGCTTTGGAAAAAAATTCATTTGAAGACTTAACCTCTACCTTAATTATACTTAATTTCTTATCAGGTTTTGAAACCTTTAAAATATTTGCATTAATACTCTGAACAATAATTCCTAAAACACTATCCTGTAACCGACTATATTTCAATGACTTTTTAAAATAGATGTTCTTTAGATTAGTAGATTTATCCCAGCTCTCTTTGAGCTTATTAAATTCGACATAAAGGTCTACCAATGGTACTTTTCGGTTTTCATATTGAACTTCAGTTAGTAATGTTTTCTCAATCATACTACGTGACTTATACAACTCAAGTATATTATCACCCTGAAAGATACCTCCGCTCCCACCAATATCAATTCCAGCTATGGATGCCAATCCACCTAGATTTCCTAACGCTCCTGCTGTATTTGATCCCCCATCCTCCAAAACAAAGGTTGTCGTAGCGGTGTAAACAGCTTTTTTGAAATAAGCATAAGTAAATCCCAATAAAGAACCTAATACGCCAAAAGCAAGTATAATAGCCCATTTAGATAAAAGGTATTGCCACCATTCCCTTATTTTAAGTAATAGCTCTTTTAAAGAAATCTCATCTGAAGAGACATTTGATTGATTATTTATATTTCCTAGACTCATATCGATCAGACAATCAATTACCTTAACAAACTAACTACTATTGCTGCTAATGATGCAAAAGCTGTACTAATTCCTATCCAAGCCTGAACGTTCATTTTTTCTCTCTCAGCACGTTTTGGCACAAAAATCTCTGCACCTGGCTTAACCTGAGGGTAATTATTAAAGAACAAGAATTTCTTCGCTGCTGCCACTGATCCATTAGAATATACAATATAAGCACCCTTTTTATAGGCGTTATAACTAAAACCTCCAGCACCATCAACGTATCCTTTAAAGCTTCTGCCTTTAATATAAACTATACTGTTTGGTTTTAAAACCTCTCCAGTTACTCTTACTGTTTGCAGTTCCTTAGGAACACGTATTACATCTCCATCCTCTACAATCAAATCATTTCTAGATAGTGGTTTTTTTAGGATTCTCACTAAATCAATACCTACCAGATCACTACGCAGAACCTGTATATCTTTTTCAAATGTGGTTGTGTCCTTAGCCCCAGACTGCTTCAAGCGTTGCAAGTTCATCAGCTTTTCCTTCTCTTCTTTTCTTCTCTCCAGACTATCTATGGCTCTTGCTTCTGCACCACCTGTACGTTTTAAAGAAGCTCCCTCTACATAAGCCAAAGGACTTAGGCCGCCCGCTCTTTTCATGATATCTGAAATGCGCTCATCCTTTTTTGTAATGGTATAAGTTCCGGGATATAGCACTTCTCCTTCAACTTTTACTTGTCTCTGTACCTGATAGCTCTCAGAGGTACGAATGGAAACTATATCAAACGGCTTTAAAGTAAAGTCTTTCTCCTGAATTTTTAGATTCTGGTCTACATTAACGGTAAATACCTCTGCAGTTTGTGCAGATGCCGAAGTTGCATCACTATTTTTAATCCTTCTTGATATCTCAATACGATTTGGCGTAGCACCTTCTTTAAAACCACCTGCCATTTGGATCAAGGATTCCAGATTCATATTATCTCCATATTCGAAAGTACCCGGCTCTCTAACCTCTCCCTGGATGGTTACTTTATATTCTTCTCTTAAATCGAATATTGAAGAAATAGTCACCTTATCTTCTCTCTGCAGCTTAATATCTGCTTCAGTTCCGGCCAATACTTTGGCCACATCGAATGATAAAAGTGATAAGCTGTTGTCTGCATTTAACCTTGAGATATAGCCTCTGTTTAAAAATGCATCTTCCTTTAAGCCATCAGCCTTGCCGATCAATTGTTTTAAGGTTAAGTTCTCGTCAAGCTCAAACTGACCCGGACGGAAAACGGCCCCTGAAATCTCTACCCTGTTTTCGAAACGATCCAGAATACCCTCGACCACATATTTGTCGCCATTTAATGGATTGTATTTATTGTAATCGTCAGCCGGAACATCGGTGATTTTACGTTCCTTATTTGTTTTTTGAAGTACCTTGATCTGCGCCGTATAAGCATCGTTAGAGAATCCACCGGCAAACCTAACCATGTCTTCTAAAGTCTCCGTATTTAAGGCCTCGTACAATGCCGGGCGTTTAACCTCTCCGGCCATTTCAACCCGTGTTTGATACACAGGTACATTTATCACATCCTGATCCTGCAAGCGGATATTGTTTAGCTGGATTCCGTTTAACAGAAAATCATAAACATCTATAGTAGATACAACTTTGTTGTTCCTAACCACCTGTATTTTACGGAAAGACCCGTTCCTGTTCGGTCCTCCTGATTCATATAAGGCATTAAATACCGTAAACAGCGAAGGAACGGTGTATGATCCTGGTTTAACGACCTCTCCTATTACGGTAACCTTAATACTTCTGATATTACCCAAAGTTATGGCAACACTCGTTCTGCCTGATCTTAAACTTGGGTAGGTACTTGCCATGCTTGACCGGATCTTTGAAGTGGCCTGTTCAATGGTTAATCCACCTACTGATATCAATCCTACGTATTGTAAACGAATGGTGCCATCAGGACTTACCTTAAGTTTATAGTTGACTTCATTGTCGCCACTTAAATCGATCAGCAATTCATCATCAGGACCAACTACATAGCTTTTCGGCGTAGCCATACGAAGGTTTGGCTCAAAAGTAAGGTTCTCATTTTTAAACAAATCTTCACCAAATATTTTAGGTTTAAGGCCTTCGAAAAGCTTTTTCATTTCTTCAAGCTTTTCCTCTTCCAAAGCCTTCTTAGTTTTCAGATTACCGCTGGAATCGGTTTTATTATTATTCTTAGTGGTATCGCGTACATTTTGCTTATCAAACCCTCTGGTTCTGTCCAGCTCATTTCCATTTTGCTGATTTTTGTTAGAACCATTGGTATCTGATTTATCATTACTTTGGCCACCTTCCTGTTTTCTGATCTTCTCAACCCTTAAACGGAGTTTCTGAATTTCAGTGGCATTCATGCCCTGAGCTGCAGCCATTTGCTCCAGCTGAGCATCATTATATCCTACCGATTCCGCTCTCTGCATCAGTTGTCGGATTTGTGTATCAGTTAAGTCATCAACTTTTACATCCGCATAATTGGTTTGCGAAAATGCCGATTGAGAAAGAATAATGGCAAAGAAGAAAAATAATGCGGTAAGTATATTTTTAAACTTCATAGGTAATTGATAGTGTATGAAATAGCTTATTCGAAATAATTTAATGTTTTAAAGCCGCCTTGCTTTAAGTACTCATCCTTTTTCATCAAATGCAGATCGGAATGAACCATGTCTTTTACTAATAGCGGAAGATCATATTTAGGTTTCCAACCCAGTTTGGTATTGGCTTTTGTTGGATCGCCCAATAGCAGATCAACCTCTGTTGGCCTGAAGTACTTTTCATCAACCTGTACCACAATAGTACCTGGTTTTAAATACTCGTCATTTAACCCAAGTTGAACAACCAGGTCCTGATCAACATCAATAATTACACCTCGCTCGTATTGGTCTTTTCCACTGAACTCAATTTCAATTCCCAATTCGGCAAAACTCATTTTAACAAAATCTCTAACCGTTGTCGTAACGCCTGTAGCGATTACGTAATCCTCTGGCTTTTCCTGTTGCAGGATTAACCACATGGCTTCGATGTAATCCTTTGCGTGACCCCAATCGCGTTGTGCCGAGAGATTGCCAAGGTATAGACAGCTCTGCAGGCCCAGCGCTATTTTACATGCCGCACGAGTGATTTTACGGGTAACAAAGGTTTCGCCCCTAACTGGACTTTCGTGATTAAACAAAATGCCGTTGCAGGCAAACATATCATAAGCCTCTCTGTAGTTAACCGTAATCCAGTAAGCATACATTTTTGCTGCCGCATAGGGTGACCGTGGATAGAAAGGGGTTGTTTCGCTTTGAGGGACAGCCTGAACCAATCCATATAACTCGGAAGTAGAAGCCTGATAAACTTTAGTTTTTTTGGTAAGACCCAATATCCGAACAGCTTCTAATAATCTAAGTGTTCCAATTCCATCTGCATTTGCAGTATATTCAGGTGTTTCAAAACTCACCTTAACATGACTCATTGCAGCTAGGTTATAAATCTCATCGGGTTGGGTTTCCTGGACGATACGAATTAAATTGGTTGAATCGGTTAAATCGCCATAGTGCAATTTGAAATTTACATTATTTTCGTGTTGATCCTGATAAAGGTGATCTATACGCTCTGTATTAAACGATGAAGATCTTCTTTTCAATCCATGTACAAAGTATCCCTTTTTTAACAAAAATTCAGCTAAATAGGCTCCATCCTGTCCCGTTACTCCCGTAATTAAGGCAATTTTCATCTGTGTGTTTACGCTTTAGGTGTTATGAAGTTTGCATGAGACTTGTTTAAGTTAGATTTGAGCGGTAAGCTCATGCAGTTTCATTGATAAGTGTGTTCAATTTATTCACGCAAACATACGGAATTATTTACTTTGAAAGCAAAAGATAAACCTCGAATAAAGGCACATATGAAGTAGAAAGCTATTTATTGCTTCCTAAATGGATTTGAATCCCTACTGAAAAAGGATTCAAAAGAAATTCGGTTGTCCGGTCGTTATTGACTGTTCGGGTATTATTAATATCCTGCAAAATCGTTTTCTGCTTCTCGAAAGAGTACAAAAGATCCAGAGTGCCTTCGGCGAAAATAGAAATCTGAGGTATTGGATTGATTTTAAACCCTATAACCGGGGATACCATAATTCCATGCTTAGTAGATTCAATCTCCTGGCCTACGGCATCTGCACTCACGTCTCTCAATTGGTTTCTATTCTGCAGGCTACCTTTAAACCTGTTGTAACGATAGCCCAAATCAAGTCCGACATAGGGTTGAATCCGTGAATAATTAAAGTTCTTTTCAAATCCTAATTTAAAGGAGTAGTCTAGAAGCTTACCATCAGCTTCCTGGCATGTTTCACACTCATTGAAAAACTTTTTGGATTTATTATAATAGGTCCCGTTTAAACGATAGCTAAACTGGTTGTCGTTAAATTTAACCATCACTCCGTTAAAATAAGCGTCTGTAAACTTATCAGAGCTGGTTTCATTAAATACTTTAGGCATCTCAACCATACTATATCCTCTGATGGCAATACTATAATTATAGTCGCCATTCATTTGTGAAAATGCAGTAACATTAGTTAGCAAGAATAGAGCTAGTAGTAAAGGTTTTTTCATATATACTTAATTTGATCGAATGACTTTCTTAGCCAGCCTGATTAATATTGGTGGTGTTAAATCATATAATACGCTGCGCAAGGTGATAGGTTCTTTGGTAACATCATTTTTCGTTCCTGATCGGTTTACAAATAGCGTTCCATGCGGTTTGTGATTTACCTCGCTTTTTGGTCGGCCATTACTATAATAATATAATGCCAGAGATTTCCGACTCCTGTCTGGCGGGCAGGCTAGCGCATTAGGGTGACCATGGTATGAAAAATCGGTGGTTGAAAATATAGCTATCCGATTAAAAATCGGCAATACCTTTGTGCGCGCCTCCTTCATGTCACGATCCCACAGTTCAAAATGTCCGCCGTAGCTTTCATCCCAGTCCTTATTAAGATAAACTAGCAAGTTAATGCGACGATCCACCAATGCTAATTCATGCTTATTGAAATCAGCATGCACTTTTAACAAACCACCTGATTTTATTTCATGATAGCCGCCGCCCAAAAAATAAGGATCCGGTAGTAAAGTTTCCTTAATCCCCGTAAGCTCCTGCAAAAATTCCAATATTGGCTGTGAATTTAAAAAATGAGCCAGCAAACGTGCTGATTCACTGAAGTGTTTCTCGCCCAAAGCTTCCAGCTTCTTTTCATTATGGTTATCATATTTCTTTACATCCTTTTGTTTAGACAAGTCAGGAAATTCATCGGCCACTTTGCTTAAAAACTCCTCGTTAAAAAAATTATCTAATACAATACTGGGGAAAGGATCAGCGCTTATGTATTTCTGATGCATATCTTTCCCTAGTTGTTTTATATCTGTTATAGATGGATGTAAAATATTCATGTATGTAAATTTATAGAATAATAACCTAGCAAGAATAGAACTAGTAGTAAAAGTTTTTTCATATATACAGTTAATAACAAGGTTATCCCTTATCAAATGTAAAACAATAATATCATTTAGATTAAAATAAAATTATATGACATAAATCACCTGATTGTCTTCTTTTAAGTCACAAATCGTCAATTCATCATACTCAATACGCCCCTTATTTTGAGTAACAAAGTTTGTCCTATTCAAGTTATTGATTTGAACACATAAAACCTGCTATTAACAAATTTATGTGCCAATATTTTTTAACTATTCAAAATATCTAATCAATATAAATAACCACAAGATAAAAAAGCCATAAAAATGAACGTCAAAGACATACAACCACAATATTAAGAGTCTTTGTTCACCATGATAGTATCTGACACTTAACAAAGGAACCCCAATAATAGTTGCAAACTTTAAAAATTTATCACTGGCAACTCTTCAAGAGTTGTGTCGGGCAGACGAATTTGAATACCTTCTCTACCACCATTTGTGTCAAATAATTTTCCTGAAAGCGTGGCTTTTTTATCTAAACCAATCATCACAAACCGAATTTTGTCAGATGCAATGACCTGTTCAGTGGAATCATAAGCAAAAATATCTACGGTGACATTAGAACCCTCTTGAGGATGCGAATCGTTAATTCTGTATGGAAGAAAAATATCCAAAGATATAGGTTTCCCGTAATTTGACTCCACCATTGTTTGGGTGAAAAAAAAAGTATCGAAGGTATCTAATTCTCCACTCGATATTCTCATTTCCGTAGATATATTTTCTCCCGACAGTTCATACTTTACTACATAATGAATTTTTTTCACGCTTATAGGTACATTATCTTCGATATTTATGCGCAGCAACGCTGTAATTCTTCGAAGTTCGACATTTTTCCTCACGTCTCCTTCAAGGTCTAGTAAAAACCTTTCATAGTAGACTACGGTTCCCGGCTTTCCAAAATTCAATTTGTTTTCGCGAGCAGTGATGTTTAATGGTTCTCCTGAGGCAAAAAAAGCAACATTATAACGCCCTTTCGCAAGCTCATCTTTTATTTTCCCGAATTTCGGATCAGTCCTAACCTGATGAATCATCTTAACGTAGATATCCCCTTTGTAAACTAGATAATAAATGTGGTTAACCCCTGAGTTCGAATCCGAGGGCTCCACTGAAGATACTTTCTTATTTGATGATATTGCCGTTTTAACTGGGCTATAATCAACATTGAATGAACTTGTCGAAAATTCAACAGAGTACAATTTCCCTTCAGGAGATTCTTTCCCTGCATCCTTTTTACGGCAGGATATAAAAAATAACACTAATACTGGAATTAATAAGAGCTTTTTCATTGGAAGTCATTTGACTTACAAATATAATATTAAGTACCTGACAAACAACACCTTTATTAACGACCCCCTAGCAATTAAAGATCGTGCACAATATAATTTATAACTATACCAACTGAAGACATAAAATCAATTCCAACAATATTTTTGGCGGTATAAACCTAAATCCATTATCTGCTATAAATTATTCACATAAATGAAAGAGGATTATCGATAAATCATTTAGTTGAATAAGACTCTATTGGGTTGTTGGGTGGGGGGGGGGAGGTTCAGGCAAGAGATCTCTCACTATGTTCAAGACGACGGGCAATGTTAGAGATGACGGTTGTTTCAATTTATTATTGACAAACGAAAACAGCCCCGGTATGCCAGGGCTGCTTTACGATTATTAACTATTAAATCTCAGAGCGCTATATTCGTTTTGTTTTAACTTTAAAATGGAAAGTCCCCGTTACCAACCTCTTGTTACTTTCGTTAAGGACTTCCCCCATACTCATGCTGTAACGGCATTTTATCTGAAATTGAGCATAATTCCCTTTAACACCTATATACTTGATCTCTAAAACTTCGTTATAAGAATCGGAGCTGGAACCGGACAGACTTACTAATTTTGTGGTTGAATTTGCAATTATTGGAAGTGTTTGTGAAAACTCAAAGGGCTTTTTATTGGCCCCAACTCTTGTGATCCCATACTTTTTAATATTGGAAGACCTTACCATAACCGAGCTATCACGGGGAAATGAAAAGTAAAATGTTTCATTTGTAGAGGCCGATGTTGCCGATACATATGATGTGGAATCGTTTAAGCCGATAGGATCCAGATCAAGATGGGTACAGTCGATCTTTCGTTCCCAATCAGGTGTTTTGAAGGCCATATACAGTGTATTATCCACTACCTCTCCATTACCGATTACAGGACCCTTAACGGGACCCGGGTTCTCATTTGAGGGACCATCGCTGCTTTTTTCACAAGCCATAAAACTTGCTGATAATAAAATAAGTAGTATTAATTTGCTGAGTGTTTTCATGAGCGTTAATTTTAGGAAAACTATTTCATTAGGTTAATTTCGACGACTTCTTTATGTACGATCCCTTTCTGGGTTTCAATATGCTCTTCATATACGGAAAGCGTGGAACCGGTTAATTCCTTTATATGATAAACAGTGACATCATCGCCCTCGATATAATTTAAGACCAGATTTTCTTTTGTGGCGGTATAAGTAAAAGCATCAACATCGCCCTCGCCATCATATATGCTTCCTTTTTCTCCTTCTTTAAATTCAAGATAAGCACCAGACAACGCAAACATATCTGCTCTGAATACTTCTGCCCCATCAACATAGTCTATTTCGACCGCATTTGCGACAACCCATTTGCCTACAACTTGACTTCTCATAATAATCTAATTAAATCCAGGTATCTTAACTGAATCGAAAATTCAGAAGATTTACTCAAAGGAAAAGGAAAACGCTTAAGCAAGCAATACCCATAAATAGGTATTTTTAAGTGGCTGCTATTTAGCCTCAACTTTATCGCCTACCCACACATATCGGTTTGTAGTACATTTTGGGCACCAGTAAATTCGTATAGGAAGAAATCCCAGCAAATGTTTTAACACAAATCCGCGTGGAACCTGATAATGAAAATCTGTATTGCACTTCCTGCACTTATAATCCTGATAGCTCATGTATTAGAGAAATTAATTTAGCTTTTTAATAAAATCCCGCAAAGGTATGTAAAATCGATTATTAAAAATTACTTCACAAACTTATTACAAATAAAAAGGCAAAAAATCGGCCATTGTTAAATATGACCTCATTTCTGATCATTTAACGAAAAACAAGGTTAATACTGAGGCAACTTTTTCTCCTTTATTCCCCGTTTTAGGACAATAGGCATGGGGTTCACAGGACACTGGGTTAATAATCTTTCTTGGGAACTTAGAATGGAGAGAGGATAATCACGGGATTTCTCCTATCGTCGGAGATGATGGCATCTGCTTTAGCAGGAGACTGCGGCAAAGAGCGACCGCCTTATGGCGGCCGCTTTAAGAAGAACGAATGTTACTTTTTAAACCATTGCTTTATTTTCTTAGAATTTCTATCGGCGACCAAGTACATACATGGAACCAATACCAGGGTTAAGAAAGTGGCAAAACTCAAACCGAAGATAATGGTCCATGATAGTGGGCCCCAGAACGCTACGTTATCACCTCCAAAATAAAGGTGTGGGTTAAACTCAGTAAATAAAGTCACGAAGTCAAGGTTCAAACCTACTGCCAGCGGAATGAGGCCAAGCATAGTTGCGGTAGCGGTAAGTAATACCGGGGTCATCCGGGTACGGCCTGCTTCGATAACGGCCTCTCTTACTTCCATGCCCTGACTAACCATCAGGTCGGCAAATTCGACCAGCAGGATCCCATTCCGGACTACAATTCCCGCCAGGGCGACAATTCCCAGTCCCGTCATTACAATAGACAACTCCATTCCGAAGATGGTAACGCCCAGTAATACCCCAATAATGCTAAACAGGATCTCACTTAAAATAACAACCGGCTTACTAATGGAATTAAACTGCAGTACCAGGATAATGAGGATAATAAACAAAGCGCTGACTAAGGCTGTGCCTAAAAACGCAGCTGTTTCCATTTGCTCTTCCTGCTCACCGGCCATTTTTATTTCAATTCCGGCAGGTGCTTTAAATTCATTTATCTCCCGCTGAATATTTGCCACAACCTCGTTCGCATTGTATTCTGAAAGCACATTTGAGGAAAGAATTATGATTCTTTTTTGCTGCTTGCGTTTGATACCACCATAAGTATTGATATAATCTATATTTGCGAAAGATGATATAGGCACTTGCCTAATAACACCGTTCATTGCCATATCACGGTAGGTCACTTTCATGTTTCGTAAGGCTTCCAGGTTGTTCCTTTGATCTTCTCTTGCCCGAACATTGATCTCATAGTCTTCATTAATGTCCCTGTATTTAGAAACTTCCTTACCATAAAGTGCCGTACGCAATGCCATGCCAACCTGACCGGTTGAGATCCCTTCGCGATTGGCCCGTTCCCGATCGATATCAAAAATAATTTCGGGCTTGTTATTTTGAAAATCAGATTTAAGCTCTTCTACCCCGGCAATTTGCCTGCTATCCAGGTATTTTTTTAAGCGATCGGAAGTCACCGCAATGGAATCCAGGTTATCGCCCGTAATTTCTATACTGATTGGTTTGGCCGTTGGTGGCCCCCCTTGTTCCTGGGCTACCGAAATTTGTGCTCCAGGAATCCCTTTTACCRCTTCACGGATCTTGCCGAGGTAATTTACGGTGCGCTCTCCTGTTCTTTTGCCATAGGCCACAAAGGCTACTGTAACCTTCCCCTTGTTGGTATACTCGCCCTGGTCTTCGCCTTGCGGGTCGGTTACCCCTACAGTGACATTGGAGATTATTGAAGATACATCGGGATTCTTTTGGCCAACTACCTTTTCTACCCGCTGCTCAACCTTTTCGACTATTTTGTTGGTATAGGCCTGATCTGTACCCACCGGCAATTCAATATAGACATACACAAAGTTCGGGTCGGCAGTAGGGAAAAACACTACCCTTGGCGGCACAATGTTTACCAGAATCATGGTAAAGAAAAACAAGCCCACTGTACTCCAGATCATGGTACGCGGACGTTTAAGTGCCCAGGTAAGTAAACTATGATATTTATTTATTGCTTTTGGCCACACTACCGTCTGGAATTTCTTGATCACCCCTGTTAAGAAGAAGTGGTTTAGCAGGTATAACAAGGCAAGCAATATGATAAAGTTACCGAATCCGATATTGATGAGGTAGCCCAATAAGGCCATGCCTGCAAATACAAGCAGTGTCCGTTTTACTTTTCTGTCAAACCTTGGTTTCTGATCTTTATGATCATCATGCGGTTTCATAAAGTCGACTGCAAAAACCGGGTTAATAATGTATGCCACCACCAATGAGGCAGAAAGCGTTACAATAAGCGTAACCGGGAGGAAATACATGAACTCACCAATGATTCCGGGCCAGAATAGCAACGGGAAGAACGGTGCAAGGGTAGTTAAAGTTCCGGATAACACGGGCATAAAAACCTCGCCAGTGGCCGTTTTAGCAGCCTGCACAATAGGAACCCTTCCGTTATCAAAAATCCGGTGTGTATTCTCTACCACCACAATGGCATCATCCACCACAATACCCAGTCCGAGCAGGAAGGAGAACAGCACCATCATGTTCATGGTGAAATTAAAATCGAACACCCCCCCGAGAACGGGCATGGAGAGAAAGGCAATGAACATGGACAACGGGACGGACAGGGCAACAAACAGCGCATTTGTGACGCCCATAAAGAACATCAGGATCAGGGTAACTAAGATAAAACCGATGATGATGGTATTGATCAGGTCATGCAGGGTAATCCTGGTCTGATCAGATTGATCACCGGTAATGGTAATATCCAGTTTAGAAGGCAGTAAAGTGCCCTTCATTTCCTTTAGCATGGCATTGATCTTGTCAGACGCCTCAATCAGGTTTTCGCCACTGCGCTTGCGTACATTTAGCGTAATTACATTTTTTCCGTATAAGCGTGCATAGCTGTTTTGCTCTTTAAATGAATCTTTTACTTCGGCAATATCCTTTAAGTAAACCGAGCCTCCTGCCTGTGACTTGACAATCATATTGCCTAATTCCTCGGCATTTACGAACTCCTTTTTCACATTTAAGGTACGCTGCATGCCATCCATTTTCACTGAACCTCCTGATATGGTCAGGTTTTCGGCCTTTACTGAATTTCCGATATCGTCAAATGAGATTTGCGCCGACTCCATTTTACGGAGATCTACATTGATCTGGATCTCTGGCTCAAGGGCACCCACAATATCTACCCCGGCGATTTCTTTCAGTCCCTCTACCCTATCTTCAATATCATCGGCATACTCTTTTAGTTTTTTCAGGTCATAATCTCCGGAAATGTTGATGTACATAATGGGGAGGTCTGAGAGGTTGATATCCATAATTACCGGATCATCGGGTAAATCTGAAGGCAGGTCAGTTTTTGCTTTATCAACGGCATCCTTAACCCGCTGTTTTGCATCTTTGATATCGACCCCGGTATTAAATTCTGCGGTAATAAATGAGAAATCCTGAAAGGAGTTGGAGGTGATCTTTTTTAACCCAAGCGTACCCCTTATTTCCTTTTCGAGCTGCTTTGTAATCAGGTTCTCCATATTTGCAGGTGAAGTTCCCGGATATATGGTTTGCACGAATATTTTAGGAATTACAACTTCCGGAAAATTCTCTTTTGGCAAACTGTTGTAGGAAAAATACCCCGCCAGAATCAGGATACATGTAAACACATATATCGCTGTGCGGTTATCTATAGCCCAACTGGATGGACCGAATTCTTTATTGACGTCTTTCATATGATCGTAAGATTATCATGAATCTTTATTTATAGTTTTACGGAATCGCCATCGTTCAGATCCTGGAATCCTGTGGTAATCACTTTATCGCCGGATTTTAATCCGGTTAAGACCTCTGCCTGGCTATTGGATATTTTTCCTGTTTTGATATCTGTTTTTTTGGCTTTGCCGTTTATAGCTACAAAAACATATTCACCAGCTTCGGACTTTTGGATGGCATTGACCGGTACCGTTAGTGCCCTATCATTTTTATAATCTATAATTTTAAGAATGGCCAGCATATTTGGACGGTACTTTTTACTGGAAGGCAGCTTAACCTCTACATTAAAGCCTCTTGATATCGGATCAATAACTTTGGCGGCAAATGAGATTTTAGTATGCAGGTTCTCTGGCACATCGGGCAAAGATACCTCAACCTCATCTCCCTGGTTTACCCTGGCGGCATAGTTTTCTGAAACAAGGGCTTTCACTTTTAGTCGGCTTGCATTAACCACCCGAATGCCTGTAGGTGTTCCCGGCGCGACGGATTGCCCTAACTTAAGCTCCATGGCATCAACAGTACCCGAAACAGGACTTTTGATCTTATTCATTGCGGCCTGAGATTGCAAGCCCGACAATTGTTTTTGGAGGCCCTCTTTCTTGCTTTTTTCGGTAAGGTATTGAACCTCGGTACCAATTTTTTGATCCCAAAGGTTTTTCTGACGGTTGAAAACGGTAGTGGCCAGATCCAGCTGTGTTTGTAATTGTGCGATATTTTGGCGTAGCACTTTATCATCAATCTGTGCGAGTACCTGACCGCGGCTCACGCTTTGTCCGACTTTAACATAAATTGCAGTTACTGAACCAGGGGATTCGGGAGTGACCTCCACATTGTCTTCCGCATCCACCTTGCCCTGAACCTCAACGAAGTTCCTGAATTCGGTTTCCTTAAGTTCAGTAGCAGTTACATCTTTAGTATCTGCCTGACTTTTATTCTGACCAAGTTCTTTCTCGATCTGTTCAATTTTTCCGTTAAGAGAGGTACGGTCTTTTTTGAGTTGTTCAAGCTCTGCTTTTTTGTCCTTAGGTTTTTCTGATGATCCGCAGGAAGCCAGAAAGAGAACTAATGCGATGCTATATATTGTTTTCATGAGTTTATGTTGCTTGTTTAATAGTTAATTTTTCCTGTGGCTTTATCCAGATCCACTTTATTGATGAGCAGGTTATATAAAGCAGTGATGTAGTTGTTTTGCGCTTCCTTTTGAGAGGTCTCGGCAGTGGTAACTTCCAGGCTGGAACCTATTCCCTGTTCATATTTGATTCGGGTAACCCTGAGGATCTCTTCGGCAAGCTTTAAATTCCTTTCCTGATTTTCCAATGAGCGCTGGCTATTGGCGTACAGCTTTTGAGTGGTGGAGATTTCATTCACGATTCCATTTTTGAGGTCCTGCATCTGATTTTCGGTTTGCTTTACCACAAGCTTGGCGTTACGCAACTGATAAATCCGCTGACCTCCGTTGATCAGGTTCCATGAAAGGGTAAGACCAATTACCGATGTAGGGTAGTTCTGGTCGTACAGATTTGAGAAGTTATCGGACTGAAAACTTTTGGTAGCACTTGCAAAACCTTTTAGCGTAGGCAGGAAAGTACTTTTGTACCTTTTCACATCAAGCAGGTTTAACTTTTTCTGCGTTTCTAAAAGGGAATACTCAATTCTTGCCTTGTAGGCAGAGGTATCGGCCACTGCAGTCGAAACGGGTTGCGCGCGCACGTCACTGATCTTGTCGACAGGCTCAAGTGCAGCCGTTACCGGCATTCCCATCTGAAACTTAAGCAGATCGATATTGATAGATAGTGAGCGGGTAGCATTTTCGCGTTCCGTTTCGAGGTTATTCTTTAACACCAACAGCCGGTCGGCATCAATTTTTTCTGCAAAACCGTTTTTAAACATCGCCTCGGTATCGTTAAAGGATTTGGTGAGCTGTACCAAATTGGCATCGATAAGGGTTAACTGTTCCTTATTGACCAATACCGAATAGTAGGCTTTTGTAACGGCAACTACCGTTTCAATTTTAGTTCTTGTGCTGGTTCTGACAGACAGCTCCTTATAGGTTTTTGAAGCCTGCAGGCCTACAATATAAGTTCCATCGAAAAGGAGCTGATTCAGCTCTATTCCTGCCGAAGAATTATACTTTACACCGAACTTAACCGGAATTTGTGTGCCGGGCTGACCAAAGAACTCGCCCGGAAGCAAGCTTGTTGGCACTTTAAGGTAATCCTGAAAGTTAAAAGTAGTGGAGACCTGCGGCAAGCCGGTACCCACCGTTTTTTTAACATCATTTTTAGCTATTTCTTCATCAATCTGTGCGTTTAGCACGGCCGATTGGTGGTTTAGCGCATAATCTATGGCCTCTTTTAGGCTGAACTTATAATTCAGGGAATCAGTTACCTGAGCCTGAACCATTCCGCCGGCAAAAAAGAGGAGTAGTATTATGAGATAGATTTTGGTTTTCATAGGTATTTATCGCTTATAGGATTAATTGCTTYTCTTTATTGAGGTAATGCCCGGTTAATGAGCCGGGGTATTCCATTAATTCGGCAGGGGTTCCTGTAAAAATAACCTCTCCTCCTTTTCTGCCACCTTCCGGCCCCATATCAATGATCCAGTCGGCATTTTTGATCACGTCCAGATTATGTTCAATTACGATTACGGAATTCCCGATATCAACCAGGTGATTCATGATTTGCAGCAAATGTTCTACATCGGACATGTGTAATCCGGTGGTTGGCTCATCCAGTACATAAATGCTTCCTCTTTTGTGCAGGTTACTGGCTAGTTTAATGCGCTGGCACTCGCCACCGGATAGTGTACTAAGTGGCTGCCCGAGGGTTAAATAATCGAGCCCTACATCCAGTATGGCTTCTATTTTGCGTTTCAGTTCCTTCTTATCAAAAAAATCTACCGCTTCCTGTACAGTCATGGCCAGCACCTCGCTAATCGATTTGCCATTTAATCTATAGGCCAGTACTTCTTCTTTAAAGCGCTTGCCATTGCATATTTCGCATTCGGTTTTTACCGGCTCCAGAAAAGCAAGGTCTGTATAGATAAACCCCAGGCCCTGACAATTGGGGCAGGCTCCTTTTGAGTTGAAACTAAACAGGGAAGCGCTTACTCCATTTTGCTGGGCAAAGAGCCTGCGGATCTCGTCCATAATGCCAGTATAAGTAGCAGGATTAGATCGAATTGAGGTACTCACAGCAGTCTGATCAATAATGATTGCTTCGGGATATTGCTTTATAAACTCATGGTTAATGAGTGAGCTTTTACCAGATCCGGCTACCCCGGTTACCACCGTAAAAACCCCCGTTGGGATGGCTACAGTTAAATTTTTAAGGTTATGCAGTTTTGCGTTATGAACGGTAAGGGCTCCTTTGGCACTGCGATAGGAGGATTTTGCATAGTGCTGCCGGTTCATGCAGTTACCCGTTAAGGTGTCTGATTTCAACAACCCCTCTACTGTTCCATGGTACACGATTTCGCCTCCATGGGTTCCTGCATGAGGGCCGACATCTACCACATGGTCGGCAATCCGGATCACTTCAGGGTCATGCTCTACCACAAGAATGGTATTGCCTTTATCGCGAAGCTGCAATAAGAGCTCATTTAAACGGTGCACATCATGCTGATGCAGTCCTACACTCGGCTCATCGAAAATATAGATCATATCGGTAAGGCTGCTGCCAAGGTGCCTCACCATTTTAATGCGCTGAGATTCTCCGCCTGAAAGGCTGGCTGTCTCGCGGTCAAGGCTCAGGTACTCCAGACCGATATCTATTAAATGTTGTAAACGCATTATTAATGCGGAAGTCATGGTTTCAGCTATGGGATCATCTATTTTGGCAATGATCTTAATGAGCTCATCGACCTCAAGATTGGTGAGCTGAGCGATGTTATATCCGTTTATTCTGCAGCTTAATGCGGCCTGACTTAACCGTGTTCCTTTACATAAGGGGCAAGGTGCAAAAAGGATAAACCGTTCAAGGGTGCTCCGCATGGATTCGGACAGGATACTGGTATCGCGCTTGATGTACATGCGGTTAAACTTATCGACCAGTCCTTCAAAATTGACATTGAGTGGCACATTGTCTTTTTTAACCTGAAATTTCTTGCTTTTCCCATGTAGCAGGGTTTGCCACTCCTCCTGGGTATAATCTTGAAGCTTCTTATCGTTATCAAAAAATCCGGAATAGGCATAAGTGTTAAAATACCAGCTGCCTACCGAGAACATAGGGAATAGGATTGCGCCCTCGTTAAGTGATTTAGATTTATCGAGCAATTTATCCAGGTTCAGTTTTACCGTTTCTCCTAGGCCATTGCATTCGGGGCACATTCCGGCAGGATCGTTAAAGGAAAACGCGTTGGAATAGCCGATAAAAGGCTTGCCCACTCGTGAAAACAGGAGACGCAGTATGGAATAAATATCTGTTATGGTACCTACTGTAGATCTGGAATTACCTCCTAAACGTTTTTGATCGATCACAATTGCGGTAGAAAGGTTACTTATGGCGTCGGCATCAGGCTGGCTATGTTTTGGTAAGCGGTTTCGTATAAAAGTGGAGAAGGTTTCGTTGAGCTGTCTTTGGGCCTCCGCCCCGATGGTATCAAAAACAATAGAGGACTTGCCCGAGCCTGATACTCCGGTAAATACCGTAATTTTTCTTTTTGGAATCCGCAGCGAAATATTTTTGAGGTTATTCTCGCGGGCACCTTTGATCTCTATAAATTCTTGCTTCATCGGGATTTCGAATTATAGGTAAACGGGTTAATTATTTGGTTTATCAAAATTGCTCTGAAATGCGTTTACCTACCCCTTCTGGAAGGAGAATAAACCATGCGAAAAGGAATAATTTCCTGACTCCTTCTTTTAAAAAGTAAAATTTGACTAAATTCGTTCTAGTGAAGCGCCTTTAACATCATCTCCTAACCCTATGAACGACAATGAATTAAAAGCACCCCTTCTTTCAGATCTCTCAGAAACCTGCGAGTTGCACTATACTGACGAATTAGGTGCATCGGGCTATATGAACATCAGTGAAATAAAAATTGATGGCGCAGATATTTTTGCCGCGAGCTGCAAACAGGAGCATGAAATTACCATGCGCGAACAAACGGAAACGCCTACCCTAAACATGTATTTTTCGTTACAAGGGCAAAGTGCGGCATGGGAGGCGCAAAGCAAAGACAGGTATGTGCTGAATGACAATGAGCATGTGATTTCATTTATGCCAAGTTTTGATGGGTATTATGCATTGAGCAGTCCGGAGATCAAGAGCTTTGGTATTTCGCTGTATGAGCCTTTCTTTCGCAGGCTGTTTGCAACCGATATGGATTGTTTAAAGCGGTTCTGGGACAAGGTGGATGCCGGGAAAATGGCGGAAATCTCGAAACATGCCCTGCCGGTAACCTCTAAACAGCAACTGCTGATTAATGAAATGCAGCAATGTGTTTATTCAGGACATATGAAACAGCTGTTTTTTGAATCTAAAATTATTGAGCTTTTTCTGCTCCAGGCCGAACAGGCTGACAGTTTAGATGGGCAGAAACCCATTAAAATAGAACGCCATAATGTAGATAAGCTGCATGCTGCAAAACAGTTTGTACAGCAAAGGATGTTTGATCCATTAACCTTAAACGGAATTGCACGTGAGGCGGGACTAAATGAGTTTATGCTTAAGAAAGGCTTTAAAGAGCTGTTCGGATTAACTGTATTCGGGTATTTAAATGAACTGAAAATGAATTACGCCCGGCAGATGCTGTTAGATTCGAACTGTACCGTATATGAAGCTGCTTATACCATAGGGTATAATGAACCTTATAACTTCTCTAAAGCTTTTAAAAAGCATTTTGGATATTCACCCGGTGAGTTAAAAAGATAATTCCATAGATTTGTCGGATAACATAAAAAAGCTAGATATGACTTATCCGGAAAAACTGAGCGCGATACGTAAACAAATGCAAGCCGACAATGTACAGGCTTATATTATTCCATCTGCAGATCCACACATTAGCGAATACCTGCCRGACCATTATAAATGCATTCCTTTTACTTCCGGTTTTACCGGATCGGCGGGCACATTGGTAATAACAGCAGATTTTGCTGGTTTATGGGCCGACTTCCGTTATTTTGAGCAGGCTGCTGAACAATTGGAAAACAGTGGTTTTGAGCTGGTGAAACAAAAAGTTCAACATGCTCCTGAATACATTCAATGGCTTATTGAAAAGCTGGACAATGGCGCTGTAGTTGCCAGCAATGAGAAATTGCTATCGCTGCTTTTAGGAGACCTGTTTACACAACAGTTTTCGGTTAAGAACATCAGTTTGGCCAATAAAGATTATTTAAGCGCTATTTGGGAAAACAGACCTGAGCTGCCAAATCAAAGCGCATTTTTGATAGCGGAAAAGCATATCGGACAATCGGTAAGCAGTAAGCTTGCGGAAGTTCGTTCGGCACTAAGTAAACAAGGTGCGGCTTATCATTTAATTTCGTCGTTAGATGATATGGCCTGGTTGTTTAATATCCGCGGCAACGATGTGAGCTACAACCCCGTGGTTTTAAGTTTTGCATTAATTAACCAGGATCATGCTAAAATATTCATCAACCCTGATAAATTAACTGCTGATGATAAGGCTCAGTTGTTAAAAGAGGGTGTAGAGGTATTTGATTACGAAGAAATAGAGGATGCGTTAAAAAGGATTCCGGAGAACAGCTCCATATTCATTGATCCGAAACGCAACTGTTTTGCGTATTCAAAGTTGATTCCAAAAACGGTTAGGGTTATAAAAGACACCAACCCATCTACCCAGCTTAAAGCCATTAAAAACGAAACAGAACTGGCCAATACGCGTAATGCAATGGTTAAAGATGGTGTTGCGATTACCCGTTTCCTGAAATGGCTTTCGGAAAACATTGGAAAGACTTTAATTACTGAACTTTCTGCAGCTGCTGAATTGCGTAAGTTCAGAGCAGCCCAGGAAGGATTTGTTGGGGATAGTTTTAATACGATTAGTGCTTATAAAGCACATGGAGCCCTGCCTCATTATGGAGCATCTGAGCAGAGCAATTCGGAAGTAAAGGCCGAAGGGTTGTTCCTGGTAGATTCTGGTGGCCAGTATTTTTATGGAACAACGGATATTACCCGTACCATCCCAATGGGAAACAATACGGAAGAAGAACAAATGGATTATACGCTGGTATTAAAAGGAATGATTGACGGATGTAAATCGCGCTTTCCAAAAGGTACTTGTGGCTATCAGATTGATGCAATAACGCGCAAACCATTATGGGATTATGCGCTTAACTATGGGCATGGAACCGGACATGGTGTTGGTTATTTTTTAAATGTACATGAAGGCCCCCAGGTATTTAACCCAACTGCAACGCCCGTTGCTATTGAACTTGGAATGATCACTTCTGTTGAGCCTGGGATTTACCGTCCGGGGAAACATGGTATCAGAATTGAAAACCTGGTAAACACCATTAAGGATGTAAGCAATGAGTTTAATGAATTTTATGCTTTTGAGTGTTTAACTATTGCGCCGATAAGCACTAAGATTGTTAAAAAGGATTTACTGGAACAAAATCAGATTGACTGGCTTAATGGTTATAATGCGCTGGTTTTTGAGAAACTTAGTCCGTTTTTGAATGAAGATGAGGTGGCCTGGCTGAAGGAAGAGACAAGGGAATTTAGTATTCTCAGCTAAATTTCAGGAAAAAATATTGGAGAGGAGAGGTAAAAAAAGAGAATGTGTTCCAGGAGGAGAAACACATTCTCTTTTTCTCTTTAGCTAACGGAACGGTCTAAATGAACATATCCGCCGTCAACATATACCAGTTGCCCTGTAGTATGGCTCGAGGCTTCTGACAGCAAAAACACGGTAGCGTTGGCTATTTCTTCGGCAGTTGTCATTCTGTTTCCCAATGGGATTTTAGCTTTAATAGAAGCCAGTTTTTCTTCAGAATTAGGGATTGAGCTGATCCATGTTTGATACAAAGGCGTATAACACTCTGATACGATCACAGAATTTACACGGATGCCATGCGGCAATAATTCAACCGCCCACTCTCTTGTAAGCGCATTTCTGCCCCCATTGGCTGCAGCATAGGCGGATGTACCACCCTGGCCAGTATCAGCAACTTTTGAGCCTATGTTAACAATAGCACCTTTTGATTTGATGAGTGATGGTAAGGCATGATGTGCCATTAAATAATAATGCACGATATTTTTATGTAAGCTCTCTATAAACTTTTCGTAGCTGCCGCTGGTTAAGCTAACCCCATCATTTACGCCCGCATTGTTCACCAATCCATCTATTCTACCGAACTTTTCCAACACCTGGGCTATAGCCTTCGCATTATCTTCCGGATTAGTTAGTTCAGCAACGACCTGAAATACTTTATCCCCGTTTGCGGCTATATCATCGGCCACTTTCAAATTATCGGCTTCGTTTCTTCCAATGATAACAGGAATGGCTCCTTCTTTGGCCAATACCCTTACAATGCCCTCGCCAATGCCTTTAGCACCACCTGTTACGATAATTACTTTATCTTTTAATTGCAGATCCATAGATTGCTTATTTCAAATTGTAAAATTTAGTTGCATTACCTCCCCAAAATAATGCTTGTTCGTTTTCTGAGAGTTTGGAAACATAGCCTTTAGCCAGATCTACTACCTGCCCGTAAGCCGCTGCAACCAGGCTCACCGGCCAGTCGGACCCGTACATCAACCTGTTTGTTCCAAAGGCTTCAAAAACCACATCAAGATATGGGGTAAAGTCTTCTTTTTTCCAGTATTTCCAATCTGCCTCAGTTACCAGACCGGATACTTTACAGTATACATTTTCATGAGCTGCCAGCTTTTGTATGTCAAGCGCCCAATCATCGATGTTTTTATTTTTAACATCCGGTTTAGCAATATGATCCAGTACAAAAGGCTGATCCGGAAATTTAGCTACCAGTTCGGCTGCATACTTTAACTGATCCGGAAAAACCAATATATCATACGTAAATCCGTAATCTTTTAACTTGCTTATTCCGTTAACAAAATCAGGTTTTAGCATTAGGGCACGGTCTGTTTCGCCTTGCAAAATATGCCTGAATCCCTTCATTTGAGGGTGCTCGCTTAAATCGGCAAGCTGCTCACTGATGTTTGCAGCCCTCAGATCGACCCAGCCGACTACGCCCTTAATAAAAGAGTGATCTTTGGCATTTTGCAGTTGAAAGGCATTCTCTGCAGCAGACTGATCTGCCTGGACCACCACGCAGCCATCGAAATTAAAGTGCTCAAGAACGGGTTGTAGATGCATTGGAAGAAAATCATCCTGCAGCACCGCCATATCATCTGTTATCCAGCTATCCCTTACTGCATTATATTTCCAGAAATGCTGATGAGAATCAATTCTTAACATAATTTTTAACCTGTTGTTTTGAGCTGCCAAGGCCATCTATGCCAAGTTCTACAACATCACCTTCTTTAAGATAAACAGGAGGATTAAACCCTAATCCAACACCTGCCGGTGTTCCGGTAGAAATTACATCACCAGGTAACAAAGTCATGAACTGACTAACATATGAAATTACAAAAGGCACGTTAAATATAAAGTTGGAAGTATTTCCATCCTGCATTATTTTACCGTTTACGCTAAGCCAAAGTCTAAGGTTATCGACGTCAGCAATTTCATCCTGTGTGGCAAGGAATGGACCTAAAGGTGCAAAAGTATCGCAACCTTTTCCTTTGTCCCAGGTTCCGTTTCTTTCGATCTGGAACTCACGCTCTGATACATCGTTATGTAAAACGTAACCTGCAACATAATCAAGGGCATCAGCCTCATCAACGTAAGATGCTTTTTTTCCGATTACCACTGCCAGCTCAACTTCCCAATCTGTTTTTACAGAATTTTTAGGGATCACAATATCATCAAAAGGCCCTACCATAGCAGTAGATGACTTCATAAAAATAACAGGTTCAGGTGGTATTGGTGCGTTGGTTTCCTTTGCATGGTCGGCATAGTTTAATCCTATACAAACTATTTTTGAAGGACGCGCTACTGGTGAACCTAAACGTGTGCCTGCCGGAATTGTGGCCAATTTACCCTCATTTGCTTTAACAAATGCATCCAGTCTGGCTAATCCGTTATCATTAAAAAATTTTTCATTATAGTCCTCGCCAAAGGCCGAGGTATCATACCAAATATCGTTTATAATAACGCCGGTTTTTTCCTGATCGGCTGCTCCCCATCTGATTAATTTCATTGATATCTATTTATTTTAAAAACTCAAATTAGTTATTTAATTTAACAAATCCTCCATCTAAAGGATAGTCGTTTCCAGTTACAAAACCAGCTTCGTCTGAGCATAAGTATAATGCCAGAGAAGCTACTTCCTCTGGTTTACCCATGCGGCCTATTGGCTGACTTTTAGATAGCTTTTCAAAAACTGCTTCTTCTTGACCTGCATAGTTTTTGGCAATAAAGCCATCCACAAAAGGCGTATGTACCCGTGCAGGTGAAATGCTGTTACATCTGATGCCATCGGCCATATAATCGCGCGCGACAGAGAGCGTCATGGCATAAATTGCGCCTTTACTCATAGAATAAGCAAACCTGTCGGTAATGCCAACCAACGCAGCGATAGAAGCCATATTAAGGATTACTGCTGAACTGCTTTTTTTCAATGCCGGGATTGCCGCATATAAGCAATTATAAGCCCCTTTAACATTTACATTAAAGATCTTAGTGAAATCATCTTCACTGGTGGTCTCCAGTTTTCCTACATGGGCAATACCAGCGTTATTGATCAGGATATCTATATTTCCAATTTTGTTAAAGATATCGATTACCTGAGCCTGGTTACTTACATCACAGCTGTAGCCTATTGCGTTTCCGCCTGCTTTAGTGATCTCATCTATTGTATTTGAGGCCGCTTCTGAGTTGAGTTCTATGATATGAACCAAAGCCCCTTGTTTTGCAAAAAGAACAGATATTGCCCTGCCGATTCCGCTTCCTCCGCCTGTAATAATTGCTGATTTTCCTTTTAAACTGAACATGCTTACCTTATTATAATGAAACGCCTCTTTTCCATGGGATGAAGTCATCCTGATTTAACAATACTGCTTTAGGTGTGATTTCGCCACTTGCAGCTTTGATGCAATATTCAAGAATCTCTTCGCCCATTTCCTCAATGGTTTTTTCGCCACGAATGATTGCGCCAGTGTCTATATCAATGATGTCGCCCATTCTGCTGGTCAGGGCTGTGTTTGTTGCTATTTTAATTACCGGACAAACAGGATTTCCTGTTGGCGTACCTAAACCTGTGGTAAACAAGATCAATGTAGCACCACTAGCCGCTTTTCCCGTTGTCGCCTCGACATCATTTCCAGGAGTACATACCAGGCTTAATCCTGGTTTGGTTACCGGCTCAGTATAATCCAAAACGTCAACTACAGGAGAAGTACCTGCTTTTTTAGCCGCTCCGGTACTTTTGATGGCATCGGTAATTAAACCATCCTTAATATTCCCGGGTGATGGGTTCATATGAAATCCGGAACCTACTGCATGGGCCTGGGCATCATACTCCTGCATTAACCTGATAAATTTTTCGGCCGTTGGTTTATCTACACACCTGTCGATTATATTTTGTTCTGCACCGCATAGTTCCGGAAATTCTGCCAACAGTACCTTGGCTCCAAGTGCAACCAAAAGATCAGAGGTATAGCCCACTGAAGGGTTAGCAGAAATACCACTGAACCCATCGCTACCACCACATTTAACCCCAACACACAGCTTACTAAGCGGCGCAGGGCTTCTTTCTATTTTATTGATTTCAGTTAAACCTTCAAACGTTTTAAGAATGGCATCCTTTATCAATTGCTCTTCGCTCTGGCTTTGCTGCTGTTCAAAAATCAAAACCTTTTTATTGAATGTAGGGTTGCGTTCTTTGATATCGTCTAGCAAACTTTGTGTTTGCAGGTGCTGACAACCAAGACTAAGCACAGTTATCCCTGCTACGTTTGGATGATCCGCGTAAGCAGCTAACAGATTACTTAACAGATCTGCATCCTGGCGCGTGCCCCCGCAACCACCCTGATGATTAAGGAATTTTATACCATCAACATTTTTGAATACTCTTTTTTTAGTTGCCTGAGCAGATGCTAGACTATCTACATTAAAGGAATCTATTGATTCGCCGTCCTGATAAGCAGTAAGCAACTGATCTGTAAACTGTTTGTACTTATCGGTTACATTATAACCCAGGGTATTGTATAATGATTCTTTTATCACATCCATATTCCTGTTTTCGCAGAAAACTGTAGGAATAAACAACCAGTAATTTGCTGTTCCGACTTTACCATCCTGACGGTGATATCCGTTGAATGTTCTGTTTTGAAACTTTGATACGTCAGGAGCCTGCCATTGGTAATTTACATTTCTGTATGCATAATCCTGAGAGGCATGATGAACATTTTCGGTAGTCATTAACCCTCCCTGAGGAATAAAAGCAGTTGCTTTGCCAACCAATACGCCATACATTAAAACATCCTCGCCAATTGCCCTATCCGTTATGAAAAACTTATGCTTGGCGTGTACATCATCCTTTAAATCGAATGTTAAGTTATTCCATTCAATTTTTTGTCCTTTTGATAGATCCTGCAAGGCTACCAGAACATTATCATCTGGATGTATTTGCAGGAAACTTTTATTAGTTATTATTGACATTATGCTTTTAATTCAAATATTTTATCCATCATCACCCATTTCTCACCAGGTTTAGCACCCGGGATTGCCTGTTGATATTTCCACATTAATTTCTCCCACTCCTGTACCTTTTCATTTGAGGCATCCATGGCTCCCTTCTTTTCAAAGCTAAATTTACCATTTACTTCCATAATCATAAACAGCCTATTGCCATATCTGTAAATTTCCATTGTATCGATTCCGGCAGAGGTGATGCTCTCCTGAATTTCGGGCCATACCTGCTGATGCATTACTTCGTATTCTTTGATCAGATCAGGATCATTTACCAGATCAAGCGCTAAACAATATCTTTTCATTTTATATATTTTCTAAGGTTTTAATACTATGTTCTTTTAACAACCTTATGCCCGGTTACACCAAATAGAAATACAACGGCGAAGCATATTAATGGCACGATATAACCTATCTGAATATCGGCTATATCAGCAACGTAACCCATTGCCGGAGGCAATATTGCGCCACCAACGATGGACATGATGATCAGACTGCTTCCAAATTTTGTGTCTTTTCCAAGATCCTTTATACCCAGAGAGAAGATAGTTGGGAACATGATGGACATGAAGAATGCAATTCCGATAACAACAAATAATGATATGGTGCCATGAGTTACTATTGCGAGAACGCAAAGTACCATGCTGGCTACAGCATAAATAGCCAATAACCGCTCTGCTTTAATAAATTTCATAAGGAAAGTACCAAGTACCCTCCCAATCAGGAAGGCTAGGCCCATGCCTATACCTGCATAACCAGCTGCCTTTTGCTGATCTATTTCGGCAGCTTTGGTAGCATACAGAATAAAAAAGCTAAACACACACACCTGAGCACCTACGTAAAAGAACTGTGCAAGAACAGCCCATCTTAGGTGTTTATGCTTAAGCGCATCCAATAAGGTATGGTCAGTTGCTTTGTCGCCCGGTTCTTCTGTCTCCACAATTTCCGGTAATTTCAGAAAGACAAAGATGATTGCTATGACCAGAATAATGCTCCCCAGCACCAGGTATGGTGTTTTTACTGATGAAGCTTCTGATGCCAAAGCAAATTCCCTTGCAGAGGCAGTCATTTTACTTAACTTCTCATCAGATATCCCTTCTATTAAAATAATTTTAGCACCGATTATAGGAGCAGCCGTTGCTGCAAGTCCATTAAATGATTGCGCAAAATTCAGTCGAAAAGTTGCCGTTTCAGGAGGGCCAAGCAAGGATGCATAAGGATTGGCCGCTGTTTCCAGGATGGTTAGTCCGCATGCTATGATAAATAGTGCCCCCAAAAAGAATACATAAGCTTGCGTATTTGCAGCCGGTATGAATAAAAACGATCCTATGGCAAACAATGCAAGCCCCAGAATTATCCCCGTTTTATAACCATACTTTTTCATAATGAATCCCGCTGGGAGTGCCATTACAAAATAAGCGATGAACACTGCAGAATCAACCAGAGATGCCTCTAAAGTACTTAAACTAAAAGACCTTTTTAAATGGGGAATAAGTATTGGATCTAGGTTATGTACAAAACCCCACATAAAAAACAGGGAGGTAATCATAATAAACGGAAAAAGATATTTGTTTTTAGTCATCTGGTTTAATTTTTTGGTTAATCAAAGAACGCGTTTTTTGAAGTGATTTATTTTATCATTTTATCTTATTATTAAACTATTTTGGCAAATAAAGTGTCTATTACCCTTGTTATGCAGCTCAATTTGCAAAATGCCATAATGAAGATTTTGATTTATTATCTGATTTCGATTCGTGCGTTGAATAGTCCGATAGTAGTGTGTGGAGARAGCGGTTTATGCAATTGCCAGCTAAGGGGATAATACTTGCCCTTTTGAACAGCTACAGGCTTCAGTTCCTGACGGTAAATGGTTTGACTTACATTGTTATCTAAGCTCATTACATTCACCTTTTTAAATCCATTGTAATACTTAACAATAAGCTGGTTTGCTCCCTTTTTAAGCGGCAATAAAATCACATCTTTCAACTGTTTATCTTTAAAAGGATTATTATGTTCTGCCAGCACTTTCCCGTTCAGTGTTACTGTTACTCCGTCCCCACTGGTTATGCCAACCAGATAAGGTTGATCTTTAGCTGAAGTTATTTCTTGCAAAAGGTAGGTTGCCGAGTTTCTGTCGGCTTCTATTTCGTAGGTCACATTATTTTTCAGTTCTCCCTTTTTCTCCCATGTTCCACCATTTGAATCTGGCCATGGCTTGCTTACATCTACATTAGTCAGATTGCCATGTACACCACCTACCCCAGAATAAAGCGGCCCTGTTTGGTAAATATCACCCCATTTAATGGTGGAAGGATCGTTCTTCAACTTTTCTGCGCCAGTTCCATTTAAGGTTATTGCGGTGGCTTTACCATTCAGCTCTACATCTATAACCTTTCCTTTTTCTTCATCCGTATAATAGATTGCAGGAACAAGGTTTCCGGTTTTTGAAGGACTAATTGTCCATGATTCCTTTACTGTGCTCTGATAGCGGTTATTGTAATCAATACCTGAGCTGCTGTAATGCTTAAAGGCATTGTGCGAGTCAAGAATTAAAGGTGCTTTAGTGAAAGCGATGATATTTGCAGGAGGTACTGAATAACCATTAACAAATTCTATTGCAATTACTTTAAACTCTTTGCTGATGTCTAAACCTTCTGGCACATTAATTTTTACACCTGAAGCATTTTGGGAGAATTTCGCTTTTTTATCCTCTCCAAGAACGTATGCATCTTTAATTTTCCCGGTAAGGCCTGGAAGTGTAATCACTCCGTTTTCAGGAGCTGAAAGCAGGTGCAGATAAATTTTATCAGGTCTGCTCGTTAGGCTTCCCCATTTGAATGAAATGTGAAAAGGGTCTGGATCTGTTCCATAAATGGCTTCTTTATTTTTATCGAGCCATTTACCGATGCTTAATAAAACATCCTTTTCGAAATCAACTACAGAACCATCGCCCTTTGGGCCGATGTTTAGAAGGAAGTTTCCGCCACGACTTGCAACTCTGATTAAACTGGTGAGTTTCTCGCGCATTTTTTCTTCTTCGCTCCCTCTCACCTGCCATGAACGATAGCTCCATGTTTCGTCGAAGAAAGACGCAGGAGATTGCCAGGGCACTCCGATAGCATAATCTGGCTCCTGGTTGTCGCCCATTACGTTAAAGTCGCCCATATCATTCCCGATTCTGCTTCCGATCATACAATTTGGCTGAAGCTTATGAACCAGGTCTCTAAGGTCTTTGCTTTCATTAGCATTTTGGGAGCCCATATCAAACCACAGTTCAGAAACGGGGCCATAATTACTTAGCAATTCTGTAATCTGCTTTTTATTGTATTCCACATGTTCGGGGGTAATATAATCTGAATTGCTGCTCGAGATTGGAGAAGCCTGAGGGAAATGCCAGTCGATTAGCGAGAAATATAAACCAAATCTTAACCCACCACGCTTACAGGCGTCGGAAAGCTCTTTTACAATATCCCTTTTGAACGGGGTGGCATCAACCACGTTAAAATCTGTAGTATTTGTTTTAAACATACAAAACCCATCGTGATGCTTTGAAGTGATTACCAGAGAGCGCATGCCGGCTTTTTTTGCCAGGGCAACAATAGAATCGGCATTCCAGTTTTGGGGATTAAACCTTTTAGCAACATCTGCGTAAGTATCACTATAAATACCCGCGTGCGCCTGAATCTGTTCACTTAATCCTTTGGTTACCGGCTTACCTTCCCATACGCCACCCAATACAGAGTAGATTCCGTAGTGAATGAACATGGAATATTTTTGATCCTGCCATTCCCTTAATGCTTTAGGATCGTGCTGTCCAAAAACAAGGGTTTTGCAGAAAAGTAATAATGCAAATAAAATGATTGTTTTGTGTTTCATGTTTATTTAAGTGGTTTATCCAGGGTGATCTTTTGTGTATTCTGACTTCTAAAAATAGATATTTCGACAGTTTTATCTGACTTATTTTGCTGCTGCAGGGCAACCAGATCTGCTACTTTATATGTGGTCTTTTGCTTAAAGGAAAGTATGACATCATTGGCTTTTAACACTCCGGCAAAGGGGCTGTTGGCGTGAACGCTAAGCACCAGAACTCCTATTTCTTCGGGCATTCCTGTTGCAGAACGTTCTCCTAATGTTTCGAGATTTTTAATCTGTAAGCCGAACCATTCGGTTGATTCACTCGTAGTTACCCCTTCGATTCCTTTAAGTACCGGAATCGGGGCTTTTTTCGCTAGCTTACGTAAAGCAGGAGAGGTTACCCCGAATTGATCTGTAGGAAAGCTTTTAAAGCCTACAGTAAGTGCTTTAGAAGTGCTTTTAACGCTGTAATCGCCAATAGCCGGGTTTAAAAATTCGGGGTTACCAAAGGTAGAATGCTGATCGGTACCAGCCTTTTGCGATTTCTCTAATGAGGCTTTATCTGCAAAGAAATTATAGTCGATTTCCTTGCCCCAAAAATTAATTCCGATTGGGTAATAGTTCCTGGTGATGATGTTATGCTTAAATACATCACCACTATTTTCAAACCATACATGCGGGTGGAAGGAGTTGTTTAAAACAATGTTATTCTCTACTGTTCTATAAAAGCCTTCGCGAAGTTTTAAACCCCCGTTTAAGCAAACATTATTGTAGATGTGGTAATTGCTTGATCCATCGTCCAGATCAATATCCCATCCATGTTCACAATGAAACCTGTTATCATGTAATGTAATGGTATTAATAACATCGGCAGTAATTAATGCAGGATTGTCTTTAGCGATCTTATTCATTACCGGAACATTAGCATTCCAATATCTATCTCTGCCCCATGAATTAAACGCCCCGTGATCACCAGATTCCAAAACAGTATTAAAGACGTCGTTAAAAGAAATTTCATGACCACCCCATGTTCCCTCACTAATGTTTATACCTGCTCTTGGAACATCATAAATGGTATTGTGGGTAGCAGTAATACTCATAGACATGGAGATYTGTACGCCGGCGACCTGTTTTTCAACTTGTCCCAATCCGTACATCAATGTATTTTCGACAGTGCAATTTGCGGGATAGTTATTTGTTTTTGGTCCGCGAACGGTATCAATTTCATTTACCGGAACAAACTGAGCGTATTCAAAACTTGGAGACCGGACTGCTTTGGGATCGCCAACAAAACAAACCCCACTTGCGCCTGCGTAGGCTATGTGGCAACCGGAGATTTTATTATCTCTATTATAGTTACTTAAAAATACTGCGTTGCCGCCAACATGGTTAAAGAAACAAGATCTGATCTGGCAAGACTTCGCACCTTCCATTAAAACTGCTCCTCCTCTGTATATTGTCCAGTCGCTGCGCAATAACGGCTCTTTGGTTTCCATAAACGTTCTAAGCGTATGTGTAAGCTCAAGACCTTCGATGCTTATATTGGTAACTGGAATTTCTTCCGATCCTTTGAATTCAAAAAGATGTTTTAGGCGTGGGATTTCTACTTTGGCCGTGGTAAGGTTCGCGCTCGATTCGGGATAATAATAAAGCAGCTTTTCATCTTTATTGTAGTACCATTCTCCTACGGTATCCAGTTCCTCAAATATATTTTCTACAAACCGATATTTATCGTGCATACCCATTTGTCTGTTATTCTGATAACCGCCCTCCATTTTCAATTTACCATCTACATCTTTTCCAGTGATTTGATATTGGTACCCGCCCCACTCAGCTTTATGCAAAGCATGAATGAATCCCCCTGCTGGATTTTTCCAGCTTGCAATGCGCTGAGGACTTAAGGCATCGGCCGAAGATCCGCCATAAAACCTTACAGCTGGATTATAGTTCGGGTATCTTGCCATGCGCTGCTGATGGCGGTTAATGAAAAGCTGGTCGAAAACATGTTCTTCACTGACTTTGGCTTTCATTATGTTTCCCTTGTAAGACTCCCATTTTAAGGTTAAAGGAGTGCCGCCACTAATGGTTACTTTTTCATTAGCATACGGCTTTATGGTTAGACCGGCATTTGCTTTTCTTGAATCCTCGAGGCTGAATACAACGGTTTCCGATAGATAGTATGTTCCGCTTCTAAGGTAGATGATAACTTTACCGGGTATGTTTCGTGCAGTTAGCTGAGCCTTTTTGATACTGGCAAAAGGCTTTTCTATAGATCCTGAATTCTTATCGCTGCCTTTTGGAGAAACATAAATATCCTTGCCGAAGGCATGACCAGCAATCAGCAATAAGGCAAACAGGAATGTGGACAAAGATTTCATCAGCTTTCTCATTAGGTTCATTTGGTTTCTCAAAGAAAGCGAATTACAATCTACAAAGTTTTCCGAAATTGTCTAAATATTAAGCGATTTTGGCATAACACCCCAGTTATAAGCCAAAATGAAGTAATAATAATAAAGCCAGCCGCAAAATGCGGCTGGTTTTAGATTATGGCTAAAGTGCGCGTTTAAGACTGCTGCTATTTTATCATTTTTTTCAAATAGGCCATTGGTATTTTAATCATGGTCTCATCAGATAGGTTTCCAGAAACGTTGTTCAATTTCATGTCTGTTAAATTCACATCTACTTTACCAGAAGTGTTTAATGTCAATTGTTTTATACCAAACTGGGTCTTACCTTGTTCATCACCGAAGATGTTTARTTCTGATCTACCTGATGCCTTTACATTTAGGGAATCGAAAGATTTCATTTCAGATTTAAAGCGTGAAGATTTTAAATCCAGGTTCAGGGTTTTTACTCCTTCTCCAATCAGTACTAAATCATTAACTTTTTCTTCAAAAAGGTCCAAGTGACTGACATTAAAATCTTTATCTAAATTCAGTAAAAACACATTCTTGGCATTTAATCGTAGCGGCGCTTCACTGTTTTTAAAATTCACCGTAATTGCATCCAAGTCCGATAGATTTAATTCCTCGATTTTTGGCGCATAAACGTAGATAGCAATTGGATATTTTATTTCTTGATGGTCCCCCTTTATGATAATGTGAAGTTGCTCATTTTCATCGACACTCATTGAAACAAAATCTTTATATACTTCAGAGACCTTTGCACCATGGGCTGCATCATTCACCAGATTCAAGTACCATGATTTATTTGCTCGCCCTCTCACGCTTATTGATTTAAAGGCTTTGCTCTTGAGAGTAACAAATCCATCCGAAGGGGTGTTAAAGTTTGCATTGGCCGTTTCTTGCGCTTTAATTTGTTCCGGGAACTTATAGTCTTTATTTATGGTATACGCCATTATTGTTAATGGTATGATAAACATTAACAATACAAATATAATGAGTAACTTATTACTTGTTTTCATTTGAATAAATTTTGGTTTTTAAGGATTAGTAAATGTTTCTTTTACAAATTTCTGGTAGCGCACTTCCAGTTCATCGAAGCCAATATCAAGAAGGTAAAGATTTCTGAAAAATACAGGAAGCTCTTCGTCCATAAACTGGATTTTACTGTAAATTTTTATCTGCTTAATGGCATCTTCAGCAATAAAAAAACCAATTCCCCGCTTATTGCTTAGAATATTCTTATTCTGTAAGAGCTCATAAGTTCTCATTACCGTATTTGGATTGACTTCAAGCGATACTGCCAGTTCTCTCACAGAGGGCACTTTATCTTCGCTTTTCCATTTTCCAAGCAAAATATGTTCACAAACGTAATCCCCTATTTGAAGGTATATCGCCTTATTCTCTCTAAATTCCATGTTTGTGTTGTTAAAAATTAAACTTCTTTTTCTTTTACCCTGAAAAAGGTAACGCACCAGAGAAAGACCGTTACGGCTGTTATACCTACCATGGCGTATATGAAAAATTCACTATGGGCTGAACTAAATCCGAAATTTGCCGAATCCTGCATCTTGTCTCTTGTCATCCAGTTTGCTGTTTGGATCAAGGTATAAATAAGCGCCGTTAAAAAGAGCATTACCACAACAGCAGTTTTGATGTAATGAAACCGATTAAAATAAACCGAACCCAACAGAAAAATACTGGTGATCATGAACGGCACAACAACCATGGATTTTATCTCATCATGCTCAAAAAAATCGTTAAAAAAAGACCTTGCACTCACAATACCTGTTTTGGGTGTTGGATGAACTCCGGAAGTCCAACTAAAAGTAATTGTACCAATCGTCTTATCAATATATTTTACAAACGCCAAATCTGTTATATAAAAGACAAGTAAAAAGCTAAACACACTGAAGATGCCAGTATAAAAGATGCTGCAAAGCCATTTTTCTAATATAGAGGCAGGAGTCATCAATTCGATAATGGCTTTCGGTTTTTGCCCTAATAAGGAAAAATAACCACTAGCTATAACACTAATAAAAATGAATCCMAACGTCAGGAACAATGGAATTCTAAAAGACAAGTATAAAAACCCCTCTGAATTATATCTGTACCCTTTCTCCGCTTCAGGGTCTGGCAAATTCCAGGCGTAAAAAAGGATAAGCACGCCCACAACCACCAATAGGCTGATCAGGTATATTTTGCCAAACTCAAGCCATTGTCTTTTTACCAATAACCCAAAACGATTGAAATTAAATGAGTTGTTCATAGCGCGTTAATTAAAAATGGGTTTTAGTTTTTTCTTTTCTGCAATCACTGCATTGAATAGCAGCTCAATATCCATCTTGCTATCTTCCTGATGAAAGTTCGGAACTACTGCGTTATATCCCGATAATGCCGGCTCAGCATAGATCACAGTTTCATCCAACTCCTTCATCTTTTTAAAAGTGAGTTTTTGGGTAATTTCTTCAATAGATGCCTTTAATGAGATTGTACTCTCATCCAACATGATCACCGTATCAATTAAATTATCAAGATCACGTACCTGATGGGTTGATATCACAATGCAACGATCGTCAGTTAAAGCAGAGGCCATCACCTTACGGAATTGCGCCTTTGAAGGGATGTCCAAGCCATTTGTTGGCTCATCCATGATCACCAGTTTAGCCTGGGTGGCCAGGCCAAAGGCAATAATAAATTTCTTTTTTTGTCCATAGGACATATTTACCAGCTTATTGCTAATCGGAATGTTAAATTCCTCTAATAACACATTCAAATAAGCATAGTCAAATTTCTTATAAAAGGGAGCATTTGCCTTTATATAAGCATCAATTTTGATTGATGGGAGGTARAACTCCTCAGGAATAAAACAAATGTCAGCTAATAGTTCAGGTTCTCTTTTCGCGGGATCAAATCCCATCACTTTTAAAGATCCACTTTGTGCATATACCAAACCTGCTATATTTTTTAATAGACTGGATTTCCCTGCACCGTTTTTTCCTAGTAAGCCGTAGATATGACCAGCACTGAGCTGCATACTCATGTCTTTAAAAAGCAAATTATGCTTACTGTAACCAAAATTAAGATTGTTAATTGTTATCATTACTACTGTATTAGTTAAATAATACACTAATGTATAATGTAATTTTATGATATCCTAATAATTAGGAAAATAAATTCAGGATTAAAATTTAAAGCTTAAAAGACGAATCTGAGAAAGCAGCAATAAACTATACAGCTACACCAGTTGCAGTCGTCAACAATACCGCATTTTATTATTAACCAAAATCCAGAAGATCTTTTGGGTTTATATCTAAGCCTTTTGCCAGCTCAACGATGGTAGAGAGTTGAACATTTAGTTTCCCATTCTCTATTTTGGATATTTTGCTATCATCAAGATCACAACGAGTAGCTAAAGCCCGCAAACTAAGTCCCTTACTCAAACGAATTTTCTGTAAATGCGCGCCGAAACTTACTTGTAAGTCAGAATAGTTTTTTTTGGGCATGTGCTTTTTATCAAGCAAGTAAAATCCCTATATAAAATAAAAATATTGCGGACTTAAATGACCGCATTTAGAAAATTTTTGATTATCTTAGTCACATGAATTAAAATATGTAATGCTATTTTTGTAATTCTTCTTAAAAAACTGGAAGCATTACACTAGAGTCTTGATCTGGAAAACTGGTAATTTAATAGACCCAAGACGACGGTGAAGATGCTCACGCTAAATGGCGTGGGCTCTTTTTATCGTGGTCAAGGGTATACCAGTACCTCCAGATCGATAAATTGAGCTTCACGTCATTTTGCGTTATCTCCCTTTATGACTCATATTAATTGTTAACTAACTATTATTAATATGAACTTTACCAGTTGTAAGATCAAAGACGAACACCGTAATTTCCTCAAATTCAGTCAGGGTGATGAAAAGGGCCTGGAGTACTTCTACAACCGCCTCTACCCTTCTTTATTCTATAAGAGAAGTCGGTACATTAAAGATGATACCAATGCCGCCAGCATCGTCAGCGAAGCCTTTCTGCGTCTCTGGCTAATTCGGAACAGCATCACAGACCCCAACCACATTGAAACCTTCTTGAGTGACACCACCATCGAAGCCTGCAAATCCTATTACAGAACTTCCAGTCACAATTTCCAGCGGAATATGCTTCGGCTAGATGAGATCGAAAACTACCAGGAATTCATGGGAGGCCATGATCCTGAAGAGGAATTGGATCCCGATGACATTTTCTATCAGGAAGAACTTGATGAACGCTTAAAACTGCAGTGGCAGCAAGTTGAGGCGGTCATCCCCAATCTGACTGA